>CAIJLJ010000104.1 GCA_903821395.1 uncultured Solirubrobacterales bacterium
CTTCGCCGCGAGCGGCGCGGGCGCCAGCGACGCGGCAACACCAATGACCAGTGCAATCGACATCAAGATCACGCGCCCGCGGTAGGGGCGCATGAGGCTCGTTAGCCCGCGCAGCTTGCGGCCACGGCCGCTCGTCCCTTCGAGGCGCCGGCGCACGTCTTCGCGCCGCGTTAGCCCCATCTCTTGACGCTGGCTCTTACTCATAGCCCCGCGACCTCGCTCTCGACTGGCTTGCGCGTGAGGAAGACTTGGTCCGGCAAGCCCTTCTCGACGATTTGACGGTAGAGATCGCTCTCCGCGAGGAGGTGGTCGTGGTCGCCATGGGCGACAAGTCGCCCACCTTCAAGCAGGACGATCTCCTCAGCCAAGGCAATCGTTGAGAGCCTGTGAGCGATCACAAAGGTTGTCCGACCGGCCATAACTTCGCGCAGCGCAGCCTTAATCTGCTGTTCAGTAGAAGCGTCGACGCTCGAAGTCGCGTCGTCGAGGATCAGAATTCGTGGGTCCGCGAGCAGTGCCCTCGCGATCGCAAGGCGCTGGCGCTGGCCGCCAGAGAGGGTGAGTCCTCGCTCGCCAACCATCGTGGCGAAGCCGTCGGGCAGCCGTTCGATGAAGTCTGCAGCCTGCGCCCGGGTGGCCGCGGCTATGACTTCTTCGTCGCTCGCGTCGGGCCGGGCGTAGGCGATGTTGTCGCGCACGCTTGCGGAGAAGAGGAACGGGTCGTCGTTCACGACAGCGATTTCGCTACGCAGCAGCGCGGGGTCGACGTCGCGGACGTCAGCGCCGTCAACGAGCACCCGCCCTCCAGTTGTGTCATAGAGCCGCGGGATTAGCTGTACCGACGAACTCTTCCCCGAGCCGGTTCCGCCAACCAGCGCGACTGTTAGGCCGGCCCGCACGTCGAGGTTGATGTCAGAGAGCGCATCGTTGCTTGCCCCGGGGTACCGCAGGGTTACGTTTTCGAACTGAACGCGGCCGCGACCATCCGGTAGCGGTCCTGCGTCAGGCTTGCTCGTTACCTCAGGTTGGCGATCGAGGATCTGGAAGATGCGCCCCCCGGACGCAGTCGCACGCTGGGAGAGCCCGAGCATCATCCCGAAGGTCCGCATCGGGGCGATCAGCATCAGAAGGTACGTATAGAAAGCTGAGAAGGCCCCGATCGAGAGGTTTCCGTTAATTACTTGACGGCCGCCGAAGAAGAGCACCGCTGCCAGTCCGAGCTGCGGCAGGAACCCGATGAACGGGCCGTAGAACGCCGTCAGCCGCGTCGAGACCATCGACTGATCGAAGACGCGCCCCACGCGGTAATCGAAACTAAGTCGCTGACGCGTCTCGGCCGCGAACGCTTTCACTACGCGCACTCCAGCGATGTTCTCCTCGACCTCCGCCGTCAGCTCTGCGACGCGCTGCTGAACCTCCTGTAGCGCCGGCCGCGAGCGGCGGCCGTAACGGAACGCGATGATGATCACGAACGGCACGGGCGCGAGCGAGATGGCAGCGAGTAGTGGATCGGTGAGGAACATCGCGATCGCTGCGAGGCCAATTGTCAGGAGCGCTTGGATCAGGAAGACGAGCCCGTAGCCGAGGAAGAAACGAACTGCCTGGAGGTCAACGGTGGCGCGCGACATCAGCTGGCCGGTCTGCTGTTGGTCAAAGAAGGCGAGCTCCAGCGACTGCAGGTGCGCGTAGATCTTTGCCCGCAGGTCGAACTCGACGCCGAGTGAAACGCGCCCAGCGACCAGGCGACGAATCACGGTCAGGATCGCCCGCAAGATGCCCGCCACTAGTACCGCGCCAGCTAAAAGCTTCAGGTTCGCTTTGTCGCCCGCGTAAATCTTGTTAATTGCCTGGCCGGTGAGCCACGGGATTGAAACGGTCATCACCATCGCGAGGAGCGCGAATGTCAAAGAGCCGAAAACACTCCTGCGATAGGGGCGTAGGAATCCCAGCAGGCGCAGGAAGGTTTTCATTCCTGAGTCGGGCGGGGCTAGCTGTTCTGTGTTTGAAGTCATCGAGTTTCGGTGGCTGCTGGGCCGCAGTCCACCCCCAAGGGTACGAGCGCAATACTTGTTGCCGATGAGCAGCGACAATTTCGGCATTTGCAGCGCCTGCGTTTTTCAGTCGCTGGTGCACACGACTCGCGGATCTACCTTCTCGCTCTGCGAGCGTTCGCGTGAAGATTCTCGCTATCCGCGCTACCCGCGCGTACCGGTTAGCGCCTGCTCTGGATACTCCGAGGGAAGGCGATCTGACGGCACCGAGCAGCCAGCGGAGCGGGCCGTCCCGGAGGACGACCCGCTAGCCGGTGAGCGGTGAAATGCGTCTACTTGACGGTTTCGGGCTTCGAACAGATCTGCGCCGGGTTTGCCTGGCACAGGGCGTAGTCGGTGTTCGGAACCATCGCCGCCTGGGTGTTGATTGCGGTTGGAACCCCACTCAGCGTGGGATCGATTGTGCTCACGATGTAGTGGGTGCCGGTAGTCCAAGAGAAACCGCCGAGCGCCGCCTTTGCCCCTGCGGCAGTCCCTTGTGCCTGGCCTTCTTTGATTCCCGCCGCGTTGCCGGTCTTGTAGCCGACCGCTTTGCCGTATCGAGCCCCGGCCTTCTTGCCTGCGACCGTCCCGGCCGCGGCGCCGGCAGCGGTACCTGCCTGCGCTCCTGCGGTGTAGATGGCTTGATAACCGGATGCGCCGGGCTGGTAGTTGTCTGATTCGTGGTTGCTGCCTAGGAAGTAGCCGCCAACTGCGAGCGCAATAGCGACGGCTGCCGCTCCGCCCCACCAGAGACCAGAAGGGCTATTGCTCGAGCCGCCGCCGGGCTGCGAGCCGGGCGCACTCCAAGCTGGTTGATCTGTAGTTCCGGGAGTCTGA
>CAIJLJ010000105.1 GCA_903821395.1 uncultured Solirubrobacterales bacterium
AGCAGATCTTCCCTGCGCTGCAGCGGATGATCATCGACGGCGAGCTTGATGTCCCGGTTGTCGGCGTCGCCCGCGAAGGCGGTCACGTCCTGCAGCTGCGCGAGCGCGCCAAGGCGAGCCTAGAAGCGAGTGCTGACGGTCTCAACAAAGCGGCCTTCAAGAAGCTGAGCTCGCTGCTCCGTTACGCCGGCGGCGATTACGCCGACCACAACACCTTTGTTGAGCTGCAGGGAGAGCTGAAGGGTTGCAAGCGTCCAGTGCATTACCTCGCGATCCCGCCATCGCTATTCGGCCCGGTAGTCGGCCATCTCGGAGACGTTGGACTTGCCGAGCAGGGCCGCGTCGTCGTCGAGAAGCCGTTCGGCCACGACCTCGCTTCGGCCGAGAAGCTCAACACCGAGCTGCATTCGGTCTTCCCGGAGGATCGAATCTTCCGGATCGACCACTTCCTCGGCAAGACGCCAGTCGAGAACATTCTCTTCTTCCGCTTCGCCAACTCATTCCTCGAGCCGGTTTGGAATCGCGATCACGTTCGCCAGATTCAGATCACGATGGCTGAGGACTTTGACGTTGCCGACCGTGGCTCGTTCTACGACGCTGTCGGCACAATCCGCGACGTGATCGAGAACCACCTCTTTCAGGTTCTGACATTGGTCGCAATGGATCCGTTCAGCGGTCATGGCGACGCGGCGCTGCGTGAAGAGAAGGCTCGTTTTCTGCGCGGAGTGCGGACGCTGAAGCCGAAGGACATCGTCCGTGGCCAGTACACCGGCTACAGCAAGACGAAGGGCGTAGCCGCGAACTCGAAGACCGAGACCTACACGGCGATGCGCCTGCACATCGATACTTGGCGCTGGGCCGACGTGCCGGTTTTGATTCGTGCCGGCAAGTGCCTACCGGTGACCGCAACGGAGATCGTTATTGAGCTAAAGACGCCGCCGGAGAAGCTCTTCCCGAAGGATCACCCGCGCGGCAACAGGATTCGCTTCCAGATCAACCCGCAGGTGATCGTTTCGATCGAAGTTCAGTCGCGCAAGCCGACCGTCGACACGTTCGAGGTTGAGGACATCGAGCTCGCTGCTGTGCGCCAAGACGCCCACCAGATCCCGCCTTACCAGCGGCTTCTATCGGCGGCGCTCGAAGGCGATCACGATCTCTTCGCGACTCAGGGCACAATCGACGAGGCATGGCGGATCGTTGATCCAATCCTTGGCAACGCGACGCCGGTTTACCCATATAAGCGCGGCTCATGGGGCCCGAAAGAAGCAGATCGCTTGGCGCCTGCATCTGGCTGGATCGCGCCGCACATGCATGACCAACCGACCAAATAACAGCGGCTAAGGAGCAATAAGCAATGAAAGCGACACAGGCTCTACACGAAGCGGGCCAAAGCCTCTGGCTCGACAACATCACACGCACGCTGCTCGACGAGGGCACGCTGGCGAAGTACATCGCCGAGCTGAGCGTTACTGGGCTGACCTCAAACCCGACGATCTTCGAGAAGGCGATCACCGGCGGCGACACGTATGACGAGCAGGTCCACAGCTTCCACGGCAGCGACATGACCGACGAGCAGGTCTTCTTTGAGGCCGCGATCTCCGACCTTCAGCGTGCCGCAGACCTGTTCGGCGACATTCACGCCCGGACCGACAACCTCGACGGTTTCGTTTCGCTCGAGGTATCGCCCGAGCTGGCCTACGACACCGACGCGACGGTCGCCCAGGCAAAAGAGCTGCACGCAAAAGTTGACCGCTCCAACGTCTTCATCAAGATTCCGGGCACTCCTGAGGGGCTGCCAGCGATCAGCGCGGCGATCCACGCCGGGATCCCGGTCAATGTGACGCTGCTCTTCAACAGCGCCCACGCGCTGGCCGCAGCCGATGCCTATTACACCGGCCTTGAGCGCCGCGTTGCCGACGGCCTTTCGCCAAACATCCAGTCGGTCGCTTCGCTCTTCATGAGCCGCTGGGACGTTGCCGTGGCCGATCAAGTCCCAGCGAACTTGAAGGACAAGCTGGGGCTCGCAATCGGTGGCCGCGCCTACCGCGACTACCGCGACCTGCTCGCCTCGGATCGCGTTCAGCGCCTGATGAACGAGGGCGCCCGGCCTCAGCGTTTGCTCTGGGCCAGTACCGGTACGAAGGATCCGGATGCCTCCGACGTGCTCTACATCGCTGGACTCGCCGCTCCTTACACCGTCAACACGATGCCTGAGCAGACGCTCCTCGACTACGGCGACCACGGCCCAACTCCGGTCGTGGTGATGGATCCTGACGGCGGCGACTGCGAAGAGGTTCTCAGCGAGTTTGAGGCCGCCGGAGTTGACCTCGACGCGCTCGCGGCGAAGCTGCAGAGCGATGGCGCAAGCTCGTTCGTCAACTCTTGGACGACGTTGATCGAAGCGATCAACGCCAAGCGTTCAGACCTCGCCGGAGCGTAGTCGCAATGGAGATCAAGCAGACACGCCTCGACGAGCTTCCCTCATGGGCAGCGCTTAAAGCGAACGCCGCTGAGCTCAAAGGCCAGAGCTTGGCTTCGATGTTCGACGCCGACGACAGCCGCGCCGACGAGATGTCGGTCGACTTTGGCGGATACCACTACGACTACTCGAAGCAGCTAGCGAGCCCTGAGACGATCAAGCTGCTGATCGCCTGCGCCCGTGAGGCCGGCATCGAAGAGCGGATCAAGGCGATGTTTGCCGGCGAGGCGATCAACGTCTCTGAGGACCGCTCCGTCCTCCATTTGGCGCTGCGTGCGCCGAAGGGTGACGAGATCATCGTCGACGGCGTCAACGTCGTCGACCAGGTCCACGAAGTGCTCGACCGGATGGGCGACTTTACGGACAAGATTCGCTCCGGCGAGTGGAAGGGCGCTACCGGCAAGCCGATTCGTAACGTCGTAAACATCGGTATCGGCGGCTCGCACCTCGGCCCCGAGATGGCGACGATCGCTCTCGCCCACTACAGCGACCGCGGGATGAATTTCCGCTTCGTCTCCAACGTTGACGGCAGCGACTTCGCTGAGAAGACGCTTGATCTTGACCCTGAGGAGACGCTCTTCATCGTCGTCTCTAAGACCTTCGTCACGCTCGAAACGCTGACCAACGCTGGTACCGCGCGCGACTGGATTGTTGACGCGCTCGGCGAGGACTCGGTTGAGCATCACTTCGTGGCCGTCTCAACTAACGCTGAAGGCGTCGCCAAGTTCGGCATCAACACCGACAACATGTTCGGCTTCTGGGACTGGGTTGGCGGCCGCTACTCGATGGACAGCTCGGTCGGCCTGACGATCATGTGCGCGATTGGCCGCGAGAACTTCGCCGAGATGCTGGCTGGCTTCAACGCCGTCGATGAGCATCTGCGCAGCGCTCCGCTGGAAGAGAACATGCCGGTACTGATGGGCCTCGTCGGCGTTTGGAACCGCAACTTGATGGACTTCCCGACGGTCGCGATCCTTCCGTATGTAGCTGAGATGGCGCGCTTCCCGGCCTACCTGCAGCAGCTTGAGATGGAGTCAAACGGCAAGCACGTGATGCTCAATGGCGATCAGGTCGGCTGGGATACTGCCGCCGTTTTCTGGGGCGAGCCCGGCACCAACGGCCAGCACGCCTTCTACCAGATGATTCACCAGGGAACGGAGATCGTTCCAACCGAGTTCATCGGCTTTTGCGACCCGATCTACCCGCTCGGCAACCACCACGACCTGCTGATGGCGAACATGTTCGCTCAGGCTGAGGCGCTGGCCTTCGGCCGCGATGCTGAGACGCTGCGCGCGGCAGGCAGCCCTGAAGAGCAGATCTCAGCTCGCATCTGCCTTGGCGACCGGCCATCAACCACGCTGTTGATCGATGGGCAGCTGACGCCTCGCGCGCTCGGCACGTTGGTTGCGCTCTACGAGCACCGTGCCTTCACGGAGGGAGTGCTCTGGGGGATCGATTCGTTCGATCAGTGGGGCGTCGAGCTCGGCAAGGTGCTTGCCGGCACGCTCGCCGATCTGCTGATGGACGCCGACAAGCCAGTCCTCCATCACGACAGCTCGACCAACTCCTTGGCCCGCCGTTACCGCGCGTCGCAGAAGCGCCCGGTTTAGGTCTTAATCGTTAAGGCCGTGGCCGATGCTGTCGGCTGCGGCGTGGTGGCCCGCCTG
>CAIJLJ010000106.1 GCA_903821395.1 uncultured Solirubrobacterales bacterium
CGGACAGGGCGCTCAATTGTGACCTTCTCGCCGCGCTCGATCGCCGGCTCGGCAAGTTTGATCAGCTCCCAATCGATCGCGCTTTCGAGCACCTCCGGTGGCGGGCCGACACGGTGTAGTGGCGCGCCAGGCTCGAGCTCAACGCGATGCAGCAGGTGAGTCATGTCAACTCCAGCCGTCTTCCAGTGCTCGATTGCCTCGTCGGCTTCGAGCAGCTCGGTGCGCCCGATCATCTCGTTGAGCGTCCGCACGCCGAGCGAAGCCATCAGCTCGCGCAGCTCTTCAGCGACAAAGAAGAAGAAGTTGACGACGTGCTCGGGGGTGCCTTTGAAGCGCTTGCGCAGCTCTGGGTCCTGTGTGGCGATCCCGACAGGGCAGGTGTTGAGGTGGCAGGCGCGCATCATGATGCAGCCGGTCGCGATCAGCGGGGCGGTTGAGAAGCCATATTCGTCGGCGCCGAGAATCGCGGCGATCGCGACGTCACGGCCGGTCTTGAGCTGGCCGTCTGTCTGAACCGTGATTCGTGAACGAAGGTCGTTGAGGCAGAGCGTTTGCTGCGTTTCCGCAAGCCCAATCTCCCACGGCACGCCGGCCGATTGGACTGAGCTAAGCGGCGATGCGCCGGTGCCGCCGTCGTGGCCTGCGATTAGGACGTGGTCGGCGTTGGCCTTGGCAACGCCTGAAGCGACGGTGCCAACGCCAACTTCGGAAACCAGCTTGACCGAAACTTGCGCCTTTGGATTGGCGCAGCGAAGGTCGTAAATCAGCTGCTTGAGATCCTCGATCGAGTAAATGTCGTGGTGCGGCGGTGGCGAGATCAGGCCAACGCCGGGAGTCGTGTGGCGGACCCAGCCGATGTACTTGTCGACTTTGTGACCTGGAAGCTGACCACCCTCGCCAGGCTTGGCGCCCTGCGCCATCTTGATCTGAATCTGATCGGCGTTGACGAGGTAATGAATCGTCACTCCGAAGCGGCCTGAAGCGACCTGCTTGATTGAGGAGCGGCGCAGATCACCATTGATGTCTGGCTCAAAGCGTCGTGGGTCCTCCCCGCCTTCTCCCGTATTTGAGCGGCCGCCGAGCCGGTTCATCGCGATCGCCAGCGTTTCGTGAGACTCAGTTGAGATCGAACCAAGCGACATCGCACCGGTCGCAAAGCGCTTAACGATCTCCTTTGCTGGTTCAACCTCGTCGAGCGGGATCGGCGTTAGGTCATCGCGGAACTTGAGCAGCCCACGAAGCGTTGCCCGCCGCGTTGCTTCCTCATTGCAAAGTCGCGCGTATTCGTCGTAGCGGCTCTGTGCGTCACCCTCTTCCGGCGTTATGCGCACAGCCTGCTGGAGCGCGGCGATCGTTTCGGGGTTCCACATGTGCTGTTCACCGTCGCGGCGCCATGCGTAGATGCCGCCGACGGGCAGAAGCTCAGCGTCGCGCTCGCCGTTAAGTGGCCAGGCGCGGGCATGGCGCGTCAATGCCTCGGAGCCAAGGACATCGAGCCCGATACCGCCGATCCGTGAGGCGGTGCCGGTGAAGTGACGGTCGACGAGCTGCTGCTCAAGACCAACGGCCTCAAAGATCTGCGCGCCGCAGTAAGACTGAATTGTCGAGATCCCCATCTTCGAGATCGTCTTCAGGAGGCCCTTGCCGAGCGCTTTGACGATGTTGCGCTCGGCCTCACTTGGATCGCTCACACCTTCAATCGCACCTTCGGCGGCAAGTTCGGCGGCGCTATCGAGAAGCAAATAGGGGTTGATTGCGCTGACGCCATAGCCGATCAGCGTTGCGAAGTGATGAACCTCACGCGGCTCACCGCTTTCAAGAACCAGCCCTGCCTGCAGCCGGTTACCGATCCGCACGAGGTGATGGTGAACTGCAGCCACAGCTAGTAGCGATGGGATCGCTGCCCGCTCCGGGCCGACGCGGCGATCGGAGAGAATCACGACCGAAGCCCCCGCCGTGATCGCGTCGTGGGCCTCGTCGCAGAGGTTTGCGAGCCGCGTGCTCAAACCTTCGGGGCCTTCGTTGATCGGCCACGTAATGTCAAGCGTGTGAGCGCGGAAGATGTCGCGCTGGGCATTGCGCAGCGTTTCTAGCTCCTGGTTGCGCAAGATCGGCTGATTCATGACGAGCTGGTGCGCAGCCTCCGGCGATTCGCCAAGCAGGTTCGATTCCGCTCCAACCGAGGTAGCTAGCGACATCACGATCGATTCGCGAATCGGGTCAATCGGCGGGTTCGTTACTTGGGCAAAGAGCTGCTTGAAGTAGGAGAAGAGCGGCGGCGCGCAGTCGGACATCACAGCCAGCGCGGCATCGTTACCCATCGAGCCGATCGGCTCCTGTCCCGTCTGCGCCATCGGCCCGATCAGCACCTTCAAGTCTTCTTCGCTGTAACCGAATGCTTGCCGCCGAATATGACTTGGCAGGACGCCAGTCATCGTTACATGCGCCGTCTCGAGATCATCGAAGTGAACGCAGTTCTCGTTGAACCATTGCTCGTAAGGCTGCGCGCTGGAGACCTCCTGCTTGACCTCTTCATCCTCGATGATCCTCCCCTGCTCAAGGTCAACGAGGAAGATCTTCCCCGGCTGCAGTCGGCCCAGGCGCTTCACGTTCGTTGGATCAATTGCCAGCATCCCCGACTCCGAGCCGAGCACGACTAGGCCGTCTTTGGTTTCGACCCAGCGGCCTGGGCGCAGCCCGTTGCGATCTAGCGTCGCGCCTACAACGCGGCCATCGGTAAAGCAGACCGAAGCCGGCCCATCCCACGGCTCCATCAAGCAGGAGTGGAACGCATAGAAGCCCTTCAGAGCGGGCGATAGGTCGGCGCGGTCTCGGTAAGCCTCAGGGATCATCATCATCGCCGAGTGCGGCAGCGAGCGGCCGGCCAGCATCAGCAGCTCCAGAACGTTGTCGAAGGTCGCTGAGTCGGAGCCGCCCGGGCGGACGATCGGCATCACCTTTTGCAGGTCAGGGCCAAAAAGCTCGCTGGCGAGCGAGCTCTCGCGCGCCTTCATCCAGTTGATGTTCCCCATCAACGTGTTGATCTCGCCGTTGTGGGCGATCACGCGGAACGGGTGGGCGAGCTCCCAGCTAGGGAAGGTGTTGGTCGAGAAGCGCGAGTGAACGAGCGCCAACGCTGAGGCAAAGCGCTCGTCGCTGAGGTCGGGGTAGAACTCGGCAACCTGGCTCGACATCAGCATGCCCTTGTAGACGCAGGTCCGTGAAGAGAAGCTCGGCGAGTAGAAGTCGGGGCCAGCGGCCAGCTCGACGATCCGGCGAATCACGTAACACTTGCGCTCGAACGCGTCTTGATCGCGGTCGAAGCCAGGGCCGGCAGCAATAATCGCCTGGCTGATGTGTGGCCGCGAGCGACCGGCCGTTACACCGACGAACTCCTCGTTGACCGGCACATCTCGCCAGCCAAGGAAAATCTGCCCTTCGACGCGTGTGTTCAGCTCAACCAGCTGCTGCAACTTGCGGCGCCGCTCTGGGTCGCGCGGCAGGAAGCAAACACCAACTGCATAGTTGCCGGCCTCAGGGAGCTCAAAGTCGAGTACGCCGCGGAGGAAGGCGTCAGGGATTTGGACCAGAATGCCGGCGCCATCGCCGCTCGTGACATCCGCTCCCTCGGCTCCGCGGTGCTCCAAATTGTCGAGCGCCTCGAGAGCTTGCTCAATCACCGTGTGCGAAGGGATGTTGTCGAGCTTGGCGACCATCGCTACGCCACAAGCATCATGCTCGTTAGCGGGGTTGTAGAGGCCCTGAGGCCCTGGTCGTTTGATCATCGTCATCGCTCTAAATCGCTTCGGGCAGCGTGCCGTGCGCCAGCCCCCGAAGCGAAGTGATCATTCTAGTGGCAGAAAGGGGTTTAGCTGCGCCCGGCTAGGCCATATTTGGCGCCCGGCGACTAGAGAGCGCGACTGGTCTCAGCGTCGCTGTGCGAGCAAAGCCCCGGAGCCTTCCCTACCGGACGGCCAGGACAGCCAATGCAGAGGCCCCGATGTGGACGATCGCTGACCGGAAACTCCGACTTGGTTACGGTTTCTGCTGCTATTCGTAGCCGCTCGACAAGCTCGCCTTCTTGGTCCGCCGTGAACGAGACGGAAACCAACTGATCAGGGCGCTGCAGGAAACAGTGGACAACCTCTACTTGCTGCGCTCCTCGGCGCAATGCCGCTAGCGCGTAAGCGTCACGCTGCAAGCCGTAGCGAGACTCGACCTTCAGGTCCAGGTCCTCGTCGGGAGTAACCGTGTCGGTCTTGTAATCGACCACCAAGACTCGTCCATCTGGACCCTCGGCGAGCGCGTCAATAGTGCCGATCAGTACCGGCAACGTTCCGTCACCAGCCACGATCTCTAGCGCGAAGCTGCTCTCACGCTCCACCTCATTTGAGGCAGCGAGTCGTTGCCAGACCTCGCTTCCAATGAAAGCCTCAAGCATCCTGCGCTGGTCCTTGACGGCCTCAGAATCGGAGTTAGCGCCATCAATTGAAGCCGCGACAGCAGCGATCGCGTGATCGCTTGGTGCAGACTCGCCTTGCTCAAATTTGAGTTGCTCGAGAAGTTGGTGGGTGAGCGTTCCACGCGCTCGCGCTCCGAGCGACCCATCACTGAAACCATCGTCTTCTCTCGGAGGTAGGCCGACGACGTTCTCTAGATACCAGCGATATGGGCATTCGGCGACTCGCGCCAGCAGCGAATAGCTGATCGTTGCAACAGATGGCGCCGCCACGGCGCTGGATGGAACCGGAATAGCTTCGAGCGATACCGCTTTGTCCTTCTGCTTCGACTCAACGGGCTTGGCGAAAAGATCGTCCGTGCGATCCGGCGTATTTACGATCAACTTCAACTCCCCTTCGCCGTATTCGCTCGAAACTGGCAGCACCTGGTCGCCTCCGGCTTTGAGGATCTCACTCGCGTTTTCTCCGAGCAGGCCGGGCACGATCCAAACCAGACAACTCCGCTTAGTCTCCATCTCGTCAAGTGACCAATTGGCTGATGCCTTCTCCACCCCGGAGAGAATCAGGCGTCGTTCAGCGCGCGTAATGGCGACGTGGATCGTCCGCCGCCGCTCAAGGTTTTTCTCTCGCTCTTCACTGCTCTTAAGTTCGTCGAGAGCGCCGAGCGGCTCCGCGTCACCGCTGGTACCGGCACAGCGGAGGGCACAGCCGATCTTATCTCCGTCAACACGGATCATCGAGCTATCGGTGCGACCGAGGCGGCCGAGGCAAGGAACTACTACGACCGGGTACTCGAGGCCTTTGGCGGAGTGAATCGTCATCAACCGGATGGGGCCACGCGGATCACTATCCCCGTCGCCATCCACGTCTCCACCAATCGGAGCATCGGTCTCTTCGGATCGACCTGCCGAGGCCTCCGAGACCCAAGTGAGGAATCTGCGCAGGTCACTCCCGTGCCGGCGCTCAAAACTCTGCGCGATGGCCAAGAAACGACGCACATTGGCGACGCGCTGCTTGCCGTCTGGCCCGCCCAACAGCAGTGAGACGTAGCCACCCTCGGCGATCATCCGCTCCAGCAACGCTCCCACTCCGAGGGCGCCGGCAACGGACTCCCAGCCAGCGAACAAAGAGCGGTATGAGCGCAGTCGCTCAAGATCTTGACTGTCTAGCGCTGCGAGATAACCGTCACCGAGGTCGCCGGCAGCGGCGGCGCCGAAGACCTTCCACAGCGTCATCTCCGGATCAGCCAGATTTTGGGCCCCAATCAGTGCCAGCGCATCGAGTGAAATTCCACAGATCGGAGAACGCAGGGCGCCGAGCAGCGCCTCTTCATCTGATCGATTGGCCACCAAGCGGAGGTGGTTGAGAAGGTCAACCAGCTCAATCTGATTCCACCAGTCCTCGCCGCCATCGGCGACAGCGTCGATTCCGAGCCGCTCTAACTCGCTGCGGAAGAGGCCCATTTTCGTCCTCGTTTCCATCAAGATCACGATCTCGCCGCTCGTGGCCTCTCCGCTATCGATTAGTTGCTTGATGCGACTGGCTACGAGTCGTGCTTCAGCGTCTCCCGGTGAGAGGTCCGACTCGGCCCAGCTTTCCGTCTCCGTGAAGAGCAGCTCCACTAGCGGTGTCGGGCCGAGAGCGTGTTTGTCGTTGCCCCCCTCAATCGCAGCCCAGTCGATCCCGCTGACGTCGTGGATCCCCGAAAAGCCGCCGTTAATCGTTGCGAGTATTTCCGGGCGCGCGCGGTAGCTGGTCGTCAGCCGGCGCTTGCGATCGCGGGTTTCATGCTCGCTCGCGACCTCAAGGAAGACGTCAAGGTCGGCGTTTCGAAAGCCGTAGATCGACTGGAGAGGATCTCCGACCTGAAACTGAGCCGGGACGCCGAGAGCCGCAAACAGCTCTAACTGAAGGCGGTTCGTGTCCTGGAACTCGTCAATTAGAACCCGCTTAAAGCGTTCTCGATACGACGCGGCTATCTTCGGATGCTCGATCAACAGGGTGCGCGTGGCGAAGGCAACATCGGCAAAGTCAGAGCCAGAGTTAGCGCGCTTGACCGCTGCAAACTCCTCGCCATAGGTAACGAGTAAGTCGTCGAGAATTGTTGTCCACCCTGAAGCGTCCTCGGTCTTCGACAGCAGCGGCAACCGTGGCTCCACCGCGCCTGCGCTGCGTAACTTTTCGTAGATCCGCCCGATCTCCTGCATCACCGTGTCGAACCCCTCAGCCGCGAGCAGATCCAATGCCTTAGCAGCGTCAGCCCCGGTCGTGACGCGCTCAGCGGCCCGGCGGAATGCTTCGCGCCGGAAGATCCGCAGTTCGATCTCGTCGATCAGGCCGAACTGCGGATCAACCCCAACGAGGAGAGCGTGCCGGCGTAACAACCGAGCACAGAAGCTGTCGATCGTGGAGATCCACGCCGTGTCCAGCTGAGCGACTGCTTCGCGAGCCCGCTCATTGGAATCGGCTAGCTGGACGAAACGGTTGCGGATTCGGCCGCGAAGTTCAGCAGCGGCCTTGCGTGTGAACGTGATTGCGAGGATCTCGTCACATCCGAGCGGCACGCCGTCGTTACCACCCTCAAGTACGTCACGAACGAACCGTTCGACGAGAACCAGAGTCTTGCCGGCCCCTGCGCTGGCTTCCAATACCAACGGAAGCTCACGGTCAATCGTCGCCGCTACCTGCTCCGGGTTCAGAGGAGTGCCAAAAGGACTCAGCATCTGGTCGCCATCCCACAGCTGCAGCGCCTTCTTGGCGGAGCTCAACAGATCCTCCTGCAGATTGATGGGAATGAACAGCCACCAGCACGTCCGAAGGCGCACTTCTCCGGCTTCGGTGGCTCTAGCTGACCGGCGCGGATCGCAGCTAGTGCCGCAACGGCGGCCGCCCTTGCCTGCTCGACGATGTCCGGGAAGAGCTCAGGGTCTACGCGATCATGTCTGCCCGAGATATCGGTGCGATCGTCATCGATCCCCTTCACGATTGCGCCGCGAGGTTTGAATTCATTTGACCTCACCTTTGAGACCGGCTGGTAGAGAGCGCCGACTACCTCTTCGCTGCCTCCAGCGGCACGGTAAGCGAGCACATACAAGCCAAGCTGAATCAGGTTTTCCCTCAGCCAAGCCTTCTGGCCGTAGTTGGATCCGATAGCGCCCGACTTGTAGTCGATGATCAATGCCTCGTTGCCGAGCACGTCGACCCGGTCGATAGTGCCCCTGATCAGCAGTCCATCGCCGAGGTCAGCCGCCGGTCGATCATCGAAGCCAAAACTGAACTCGAAGTGCGTAGGGACGAACTCAGAGCCAGCATCAACGGCTCGCTGAAGATAGGCGGCTGCGGAGCTCCGCAGCCGCCGGCGCTGGATCCGCTCGTTGACCACGTCCCCATAAATCACGGGCAGGTCGTTGACCTCCTCGTCGAGAATCTCCAATGCGCGATCCAAGCCCTCAGCGTTCACAACCACCGACTCGTCCTTGAGCCGCTCGAACAGTCGTTGGAGGATGGTGTGCATGGTGACCCCGAATACGAGCTGATCGCCATCAGCTTCGAGTTCTTCCGGATTGATAAACCGGTCCACCAGCCACGCCATCGGACAGCGCAGGTACCTTTCAATTGAGGTTGCCGACCAAACCTCACGACTGCTAATCGCATCAATTGCAGCCGAGTTCGTGAGCGCGTAAGGAGTTGGGTCACCGCTAGGACCACTCCTCACTGCTGCGATCGCAAGTTGATAGGCGCTCGGCCTTAGCTTCGCGTCATCCGGCCATCCGATTTCGCCGAGTTGCCGCACCAACCGCGCGGGTTTAGGGTCGAGCAGCCCTTCGATGTCGTCGACGAAGAGCGACGGGTTGGCTGGGGCCCCAGCGTCGGTGCGACTGTGTCCGCTATAGACGAGTAGCTTCGTGGCCCTAGAAAGCAACGAATGGAGCAGATGACGTTCGGCGGCAACGCGGTCCACCGGATCCGCCGGCCACAACGGCTTGAGACCGGCCTCGCGAGCTGAAGCATTGACGCTGCGCCGCGCCCAGTCGTCGAGGAACGGATCCTCGCTGGCCGTTCGTGGGAAGGCACCTTCCTGGAGCCTGGCCACGAACAGAACCTCAACCCGGCGGGCGCGCAACGCGAGCGGAGTGGCGATGCTCACGGCACCAGGGACCAGCGACTCGCCGGTCGCCATTTCCCGCTGCGCGACCTCACTGAGCAGCTGCGCAGCGCTCGGCGCCAAGCTCGGATCCTTGCCAACGAGCCGATCCAACTCGTCAAGCGCAGAGATCAGCTCGCCGAGCGCGGCGGCGTCAATCTGCTGCGCACGGCCGAACACCGGTGCGGTGCCGTGCCCATCTTGCTGTGCCGCTGCAGCCAGCACTCGGCGCGCCTGCTCGGCTGCTCTGCGATAGCCGGCAGCCGGCCCTTGCGCAAACTGCTCGCGCAAGCCCTCTAGCGCATAGATCTGATCCATCTTCGAGATCGCTGTCCATTCGGCTTCAGCATCGGCGAGGGTCTTGAGTTCTCCCCTAAGCGCAGCGCGCTCGAGACGATCGACCTGCCAGCGGTAGCTGGAGTCGGTGACGCCCGACGTGCGGAGCCACTCAATCAGCTGTGCGACGTGGTGCACCGAACGTTCACTTTGCGGGTCGTCACAGAAAGCACAGGCGATTAGGGCGAGAACTCCGCGGACAAGAGCTGTGTGGCCGATCGCGATATGCCGCCGGATCGCAACCGGGACCTCGGCCGCAGCGAAGACCTCCTCGATTAGCGCCGCGGACTCATCAAGATCACGAACCGCAACGGCGATCTGGTCGTAATCGCACCCGTCTGCATGGAGCGCTGCGATGCGCACAGCGATCAATTCAAGTTCGGCGCGGGGCCCTCCCCCTTTGAAGCACTCGATTGCCGTCCCCGGATCGACAGCCTCGCCATCGACCTCGAAGAGGCCTCGCTCAACCCCGAATAGTGCTTCAGCGCTCTCGCGAGCGTAATGATCGGGACTCGGTCCGCAGACATCTTCCGAGACATCGGGAAGCGATCTGAGCTGACTTACGATCTGTTTGCGGCTTTCGAATGCGGCCCGATCTTCGAACGGAATTGAGACCGTGACCGTCGCCCCCGCAGCACCAGCGAGCGCCTCGATCGTGTCGAGCTGCCGCAGTTCAAAGTCATCGAAACCGTAGAAGAAGACCGGCGTCCCGCGCCAAAGCTCCGGCGACTCCACGAGGCGATCGAGCAATCCAGTGACGTAGCCGGATGGGTCGCGAAGACCGAGCTTCTCGAGCCGATCGCGGTAGGAGCCGTAAAGCAAGGCCAGCTCAGCTGCGTAGGCTGCTGAGCCATCCGGGCTCGCGCCCCATGCAGCCATCACTTCGGTGAACTTGCTCGCGCTAGCGCGAACCTCCCCTAGCCCGTCAGCAAAGCTGGCCAGAGTAGATGCGAAGCCCGCGGTACGCGCCGACTCCTCAAGCAGCGTCAGCTGGCCGTCGGCCAGCGCCTGATCACAGACAGTGCGAGCAATCCGCTGGCAACCAAAATCGTCAAGCGGCCTCGGGTCGAAACCAACCCTGCGCGCGACCAGATCCCAAAGACCCAAAAAGCGAGTAACCCTCACGGCGTGCGAGGCCTGGCTGGCGGCGAGCTCGCGGCGGAGAAGCTCGGAGTCGGCGACGGTTGGAACCACAAGAATCGGGTCGTCGCCGTTCGCCGCGGCCGCCATCACAGCCTTCAGGACAACCGCAGCCTTGCCGGAGTTAACGGGCCCTGTAACGAGTTTCAGCGGCATTCGAAGATGGTCGCCGCCGACCGGTAGAAACTGACGCGCCTAAGGCGCAGGCTCAAGCGGCCTCGTCGGCTGAGTCGTCGCCGCCGGCCTTGGCGGCCTTTGCGGCCTCGGCCTCGGCGATCGCGTCCGCGTCGGCGGTGGCGTCCTCGGCGGCCGGCGCCTTCGCGCCTTCCTTCGCCCAGGCCTCGTCGAACTCAACGCGCCACTTGCCTTCTTCTGACTGTTGCAGAGCGAGTTTCGCGCGGAATGAGCGGCCGCTGCGGCCCTTGAAGCCGGCTACCTGCTTCTCGGTGCGGCCGGTCGTGATTAGTTCGCGAGCGATCGCCGCTGGAAGCTGCTTGCCGACCTTGCCCTTCCAAATCACGAAGCCGCAGCCCGGATCCTCGCGTGCCCAGCATGAGTAGCCCTTGCGGTTCTCAATGATGTCGGCGCCGCAGACCGGGCACGGCCCTAGATTGGCGCGCGGAATCTTGACGTCCTTGAGTTTCGTGTCGAGCTCGCTGATTGTGCCCACGGCGAACTCTTTGATGTCGGCCATGAACTTCTTGCGCGTCTCGGTTCCCTCTTGGATCTGCTCGAGACGATGCTCCCACTCGCCGGTTAGCGCAGGTTCGGTCAGCTGATGGCCGTCGAGCAGGCGGATTACGTTCATCCCCTTCTCGGTCGGCATTAGCGCGCGGCCTTCGCGTTCGATGTACCCGACGTCGATTAGCCGCTCGATGATCGCGGCGCGGGTTGCCGGCGTGCCGATGCCCGAGTCTTTCATCGCTTCGCGAAGTTCGTCGTCGTCGACCAGCTTTCCGGCTGTTTCCATCGCACCGAGCAGCGAAGCGTCGGAGTAGCGCCGCGGCGGTTTCGTTTCCTTCTCGAGCGACTCAACCTCGGTCGTGTCGACCTCCTCGTCGATCTCGAGCTTGGGCAGCGTCTGATCGCGCCCTTCATCTTCTTCAGCGGCGCTCTTCGCGCCGTCGGCTAGCTCACCGTAAACGCCGCGCCAACCCGGAACGATCAGCACCTTGCCGCGCGTCCGGAAGACATGCTCGGAAACAGTCGTTTCGACGCGCGTGTTCTCGAACTCAGCGTCCGGGTGGAAGATCGCGAGGAAGCGACGAACCACAAGGTCGTAGATACGTCGATCATCGGAGCTCATCTTGTCGAGCTTGTGCTCGGCGTTGGTCGGGATGATCGCGTGGTGGTCGCCGACCTTCTCATCGTCGACAACGCGCGCCAGCGGCAAGAGATCGAGCCCTGTTACGTATTCAGCGGCAGCGGTGTACTCCGAGTCGCGACCGACCTGAGCGGCAGTCGGCTTGATCTCGTCGACCATGTCGGTCGTGAGGTAGCGCGAGTTTGTCCGTGGATAAGTCAGCGCCTTGTGTTCCTCATAGCAGCGCTGCGCAGCGCCGAGCGTGCGCTTGGCTGAGAAGCCGAAGCGGGTATTGGCGTCGCGCTGGAGCGAAGTCAGGTCGTAAAGCATCGCTGGCTTTTCGGTCTTCTTCGTCTTGTCGAGCTTTGTGATCTTTCCGCGCTGACCTTTGACGGCGGCGACTATCTCCTCGGCCGAGGCCTGCTTCTCGATCCGCGGCTTCGCGCCAGCGTGGTAGCGGCCCTCATACTTGCGGCCGTCGTCGGTCGCAAATTTCGCGTCGACTAGCCAGTAAGCCTCGGGGATGAAGGCGCGGATCTCTTCTTCACGGCGCGTAAGAATTGCAAGCGTCGGCGTTTGGACACGCCCGAGCGAGACCGCGCCATCGAAAGATGAGCGAAGCCGGATCGTCGCCGCGCGGGTTGCGTTCATGCCAACGATCCAGTCCGCTTCGGATCGCGACCGTGCAGCCTCTTCGAGCAGAGCAAACTCGCTCGCTGGGCGCAGATTCTCTAGCGCTTCACGCATCGCCGATTCGGTCATTGACGAGAGCCAGAGGCGCTCGACCGGCTTCTTCGCACCGGCCTTCTCGTAAAGGTAGGCGAAGATCAGCTCGCCCTCGCGCCCGGCGTCGCAAGCGTTGACAACTTGGTCGACCTCATCGCTGCGCAGATATTCGCGCACAACCTTCATCTGCTTTTGCGAACGCTCGTCACGAACCTCTAGCTTGAACTTGGTCGGAACTATCGGCAGGTCGGCCATCCGCCACTTCTTGAACTTCTCGTCGTACTGGTCTGGATCGGCGAGCGAGACAAGGTGACCGACGGCCCAAGTGATGATGTGATCAGGGCCTTCGAGGGCACGTGATCGCTTCTCACCGGTTCCAGCCTTCTTCTTGAACGGGCCGGGCAGAACGCGAGCGAGGTCCTCCCCCACGGAAGGCTTCTCGGCGATGATCAATGTCTTACCCATCGCGCCGCAGCGTAGCGGCCTGCCCGACCGAACCTAATCTGACCACCTCGCGGGTTACCTTAAAATGCCTGCTACGGCCGACTAATGAGCGAAAGAGAAAATCAGCCAGAAGCTCGTCGACGTTCCGGGAGCTCGCGCCCGAAGTCAAAGCGCTCGGATAAGGAGAAGCGCAACGACATGTTGCGCCGGCGTGGCATTCCCGTAGCGATCCTTGCGGGCCTCGCATTCATCGTCGGTGCGGTCGTCGGAGCCACCTCAGGATCGGCTGGCGAGAGCGCCGTTCGCAGTTACGCGCAGGCCTGGGCAAAGGCAGACTGGGCGACGATGTATTCGCAGCTGACGACGTCAACAAGGCACCGAATGACGCTGCTCGACTTCGCGCAATCGAACCGCACCACGCTTGCCACCGCGACGGCAACCGAACGCTCGGTCAGCACAGGCGAGCCGCAAGAGATCGGCGATGGGCGATGGCAGGTACCTACAACGGTTCGCACACGGATATTTGGCACCGTTCGCGGCAACGTCATTCTCCAAACCGCAGAGGACGGCGACACGACGGCGATCGCTTGGGTCCCGTCGAACACCTTCCCCGACCTCCAGCTGGGTCAGCAGCTCAGCCGCAACACCGTGATGCCCGAGCGCGGAACGCTTTTGACGAAGAACGGGGAGGTTCTTGCCGAAGGAGCAGGACGAACGTCTTCAGCGCCGTCGATTTCGACCGAGGTCGTCGGGCAACTCGGTCCGATTCCACCCGATCGAGCGCTCGAGATCAACGCCCTCGGAATCCCGCCCGACGCTCAGGTCGGGATCTCAGGCCTGGAGTTGATCTTCCAGCCCGAACTCGCCGGGATGCCAAGCGGCACCCTGAGCGCTGGGACCAAGGTGATCGCGCGCTCCGCTGGCGCGGCAGGCCAGAAGATTCGGACCACGATCGTCCCGAGCGTTGAGCAGGCTGCGATCAGCGCGATGTCAGGTCGCCAAGGTGGCGTCGTCGCGCTCAACCCGCGCAGTGGCGCTATCGAGGCATTCGCTGGACAGGCCTTCTCGCTGCTTCAACCGCCTGGGTCAACCTTCAAATTAATCACGACCGCGGGGGCCTTGGACGCCGGCATCGCGACCGCCAAGTCAACTTACCCGTACCAATCAGCGACCGAACTCTCTGGCTTCCGCCTCTCTAACGCTGGCGGTGAGGTCTGCGGTGGAACGCTCGGCCAAGCCTTCGCCGTCTCCTGTAACTCAGTCTTCGCGCCGCTCGGTGCCAAGCTTGGCTCAGCGAAGCTTGTCGCTGCTGCGCAGCGGTTTGGTTTCAACCATGTGTCACCGATCCCGGGCGCGGCCCAGAGCACAATTCCGCTGCAGCTCGGCGATGACCTCAACACCGGGTCGTCGGCGATCGGGCAGGGTCAGGTCCAGGCGAGCGCGCTACAGATGGCCTTGGTGGCGGCGACGGTTGCGCGGCGAGGACGCCTACTGACGCCGACGCTCAACCAGGCCGTCGCCGATCAAGCCAAGGCCACAACCGGTAGCCAAGCGATCAAGCGCTCAACAGCAGCCACTTTGGAAAAGTTCATGATCGGAGTGGTCAGCGGCGGCACAGGTACAGCGGCAGCGATACCAGGCGTAACCGTCGCCGGCAAAACCGGCACCGCCGAACTGCGCTCGCCGAGCGTCAGCCCGAGCGATACCGACGCTTGGTTCGTCGCCTTCGCACCAGCCAACAACCCGCGGATAGCCGACAACGCCGTTGGAGTGATGTTCGTGGGCGCTGGGGCCGGTGGCGAGACCGCAGCACCAGCTGCGCGCGAAGTTCTAGTCGCGATGCTCGCTCAGCACTAAACGTCGAGCGTGACGGACGCCTTCTTGCCGGGCAGCGTGGTGCTCCGCAGCTCAAGCTCCAGCGGGCGATAATCGAGCGCGGAATGCGGCAACTTGAAGATCAGAATCGCGCCGGTCGTCGGTAGGTTCGCCGCAACGCTGTTGGGGTAGGGATATTGACCCCCGTTGGCGAGCACAGGAGCCTCACGGAAGACGAGCTTGTTGGAGGCATCAACGGGAACCGGCATGAACTCTTCGCCGTGCGTGTCAACGATCTTGAAATCGTTCGCCGTCATGTGCACTGAATCACTGCTGTTGAAGGCCCGAACCCAGACGCCGAACCAAAGATCCTGAGTTCCGAGCGCCCTATCGGCCGGCGCGATGCCTGCCAGCAGGTCGCTGTCACCGGCATCGGCGGGGTTGAGCTGCCGCGACATCTGAACCTGGTACTGGAGGCCTCCGAGCGTGACGTAGATCGCCTCCGATTCGCCGACCGAGACCGTGGCCTGCTTCGAGCCGCAGCCAACAACAGCTGCGGCTGCAACAGGTAGAAGGGCGAGGGCGAGAAGGCGGCTAATCATTTCGATGCTGAACTGTATTGGATTGATCCGGCGAACGGCCTATGCGCGAAGGCCCGTAGCGGGCTTCCGTGCCCCACCGGCGATCGTCGCGCGTGGGCCACGCTTGCGGTCATGCTCAAGAATCGCCGCAAGTCGCTTGAGCGATTTTTTCCAACCGCGCTTGCGAGCCCGGTTCTGAGCGAGTGCTTCGAGAAACTTGTCGCTTGGCAGAACGGGATTCGTCTCGATCGTTAGGTCAAGATCTGTTCCACCGTTCGCGTCTTCACTTAGCTGGAAGACGGTAAGCGTGCGGTTGCGGTTGTACTTGCCGCTACGCCCCGCCAGCACGATCAGCGCCGGCGCGTCGTACTCAACGATTGCCATGTCACCCCAACCGAAGCGAGCGAACGGGAGGTCCTCGCGGAAACGCCCCCCGGCACCCAGGCCGAAAGTCTCTTCCCGCGTCATCCGCCAATCCGCGAGGAAGTGCTCGGTGAACTCCGAGTAGTTGGCAACGTCCGAGAGATACTCGAAGACGGAGCCGATCGGCCGGTCAATCTTTCGCGAAATAGTGCAGGGCTGCATTGCGAGCCGCAGTCTACCGAGGGAGCGACTTGGAAAGCGGCGCGGTTCGGGCTAGGCGGCGCGAGGGAGCGGCAGCCTACGAACGCTCACGCCATGCTCGACGTGATGCACCGCGGCGGTCTCACTTGGCGCCCCGGCTCGGCGGGCGCTACAGAGAGTGCAGACGATCTCTTGGCCAAACCGTGACACCCGTTCGCCGGTCAACGGCACGCGGTGGCAGTCCGCACAGTGCACGTCGGCCGCCGCACGCGTGTCATGCCCTTTGCGAAGAAGTCGCAGCTCCAACTCAGACTCCCCCAACAACTGATGCCAGTTCAGCATTGAAATAAGTTCGCTGTTTCACTCAGTTTTCCTGCCGCAATTCGGGCCGACTGGACAAGCGGCGTAGAATTATGTTGAAGCTGTACGAAACAAAAGATTGGACGGTTGCAATGAGCGAAGATGACCGGCTCGACCGCACCACCGCAGCCCACGCCACCGCCCCTTCCGCGAAGGAGCATGCAGCCCTCGCCCAGCTTGAGATGGTCGAGGCAGCTCGCAGCGCCCTCAGCGAACCGGGCCAGTATCTGATCTTTCATGACGCCGAAACGGTGCGGGTCGTTGCGCTGGTCGGCGACTGGACGCGGATCGGCCGCAGCACCGCCGCCGACGTCCGCTTCGACGACCCAACAGTCTCCCGCCGCCACGCACTGATCATTCGCGAAGGTGACGAGCTGAAGCTAGTTGACGACAACAGCCTCAACGGGATTTTCATCGGAGGCGAGCGCGTTGAGCGCTACACACTCATAGACGGCGACAGCTTCCTTGTCGGTCGCTATCGCATGAGCTTTGCAAGCGTTACAAGCGATGCTGCGGTGGAGGGATCGCCGCCGCAGGATTCACTCCCCGTCTAGACTCGCCGCAAATGGCGATCACGATCTCGGTACTGAGCCAGAAAGGCGGGACGGGCAAGACAACGACTGTCCGCCATCTCGTCGATGCCTTTCGCCAGACAGGATTGCGAGTACTGGCGGTCGACCTTGACCCGCAGGGCAATCTCTCTGACTACTTCGACATCGATCCGGAAGCAGACCCGACGATCGGCGACGTGCTTTCAGGACGAGCCACTGCCAGCGAAGCGATCGTCGACGACGTAATTCCAGCGAACCTCAGCCTTGCCGAAGCTGAGATCACACTCGCCGGCAAAATGGGCCGCGAACTAACTCTGCGCGGAGCGCTCGCCGAAGTTGACGAGCGTTACGACGTGATCTTCATCGACTGCCCACCAGCCCTCGGCCTACTGACCGTCAACGCGCTAGTTGCAGCCGACCAGGCTCTGCTGAGCAGCGAAGCCCAGTACTTCGCACTTCAAGGCGTTGAACAGGCGCTCGAAGTGATCGAGCTGGCGCGCGACAGCCTCAATCCAGAGCTTCAGTGGCTTGGCGTGCTCTTCAACATTGCCGACATGCGCACCGTTCACTCGCGCGAAGCGTTTGAGGCGCTACGCGAGCACGTCGGTGACCGGCTGCTCGACCAAACAGTGCGCCAGTCGATTGCCTACGCCGAGTCGGCTGAGCGGGCAACCCCGATCTTCGAGCACCGCCCCGACCTCGGGTTGGATTACCTTCTCGTCGCCGCCGAGCTTATGAAAAGGCTCGGGCTCTACGACCAGAGCGCGCAGGTCACGGCGCTGATGGCTACCGAATCCGGCGCTTAGAGCTCTTTAACGTCAGCGGCGCCAGGCTCGAAGCGGACTCGCTTTACCTGCGCCCATTCGCTCGCCTCGGCGCTAAGCGCTTCAACCACGCCACCGGTGGTATCGAACGTTGTCCATGCCAGCACGGTCGGGCCGGCGCCGGAGAGAGTTGCTCCGAGTGCACCAAATTCCTTTGCGCGCGAAATCAGTTCCTGCGAGCGCGGGTAAAGCGGCCCGCGGTAGGTCTGGTGGAGCCGATCATCGAGGCCGCGTGCGATTAGATCGAAGTCACCTTGCGCGAGCCCGAGCATCAGCAGCGCGCCGTGGGCAACGTTGAATACAGCATCGGCGATCGGCACCTGCTCTGGGAGCGCGGCCCGCGCCTCGCGGGTCGCAACCGCCTCGTTCGGTACTACGAGGACGGCCTCTAGCCCGTCCGGTGGGTCGAAGCGCGTGACATCCCCACCGGTCGTCACCACGAAACCGCCGTGCAGCGCGGCTGCGACATTGTCGGGGTGGCCATCGAGCTCGGTCCCAAGTGCGAGCAGGTCGGCATCAAGCTCAAAAAGGTGGTCGGCGGCCATCAGCCCTGCGAGGTAGGCGGCGGCGCTCGTCCCGAGGCCACCGCTAAGCGGGATCTCTGAGCGGATCGTGAAACTGAAGTCGTCCGGCGGGTGGAGCCGCTCGAAGCCGCGAACAACGAGATTGCGCCGATCGCGCGCGATATCGAGGTCGGTTTCGACCGCGAAGCTGCCGGTCTCCGTCACCTCAAGCTCCATCGAAAGCGAGAGCGCGACGGCGAACGCATCGAAACCAGGCCCGAGATTGGCTGACGATGCAGGAACTGTTACTAGGCGGCGCCGCTCCATCTTTAGCCCCAGACGGCGGCCTCAACCGCCGCTAGCTCCGGTTCGCAGGCGATGATTCCGTCGCCGACTTCGATCGCCGTCTCGGGATCCTTTAGGCCATGGCCAGTTAGCACGCAGACGATCCGTTCGACGCCCTCGGGAACGCCGTGAACGATCAGTCCCGCGACCGACGCCGCGCTCGACGGCTCGCAGAAGACGCCGTCGTGGCTGGCAAGAAAGCGGTAAGCCTCGAGGATCTGTTCGTCGGTGACTGAGTTGATTGCACCGCCGGACTCGGCTACGGCGCTCAGCGCTTCGTCGCCGCGAGCGGGGTCGCCGATACGGATTGCGCTGGCGAGCGTTTCAGGGTGCTCGACCGGGTGGCCGAGCACGAGCGGAGCGGCGCCGGCGGCTTGGAAACCGAGCATTCGGGGCAGCCGTTCGAGCTGATCGGCCGATTCGGTGAAGCCCTTCCAGTAGGCGGTGATGTTGCCGGCGTTGCCGACCGGGATTGAGAGCGCGTCGAGCGGCCGGTCTGGGCCGAGCTCCTCGATCAGCTCGAACGCAGCCGTCTTCTGGCCTTCAATCCGCAGCGGGTTGACGCTGTTTACGAGCGCAATCGGATGGTTTGCTGATAGCTCTCGGACTAGGCGTAGAGCCTCGTCGAAGTTGCCGCGCAGCCCAATCACGCGGGCTCCATGAATAACAGCCTGCGCGAGCTTGCCGCGGGCGATCTTGCCGTCGGGCACGATCACGGCGCAGGTCAGACGCGCACGAGCTGCGTAGGCGGCCGCACTGGCGGCAGTGTTGCCGGTCGATGCGCAGACAACGGCGGTTGATCCGTCGCGAACGGCGCCGGAGACGGCACAGGTCATTCCGCGGTCCTTGAACGAGCCTGTCGGGTTCGCCCCCTCGACCTTCAGCCAAACCTGCGCACCCAAACGCTCGCTTAGCTCGCAGGCATAGATCAGCGGCGTTGACCCTTCTTCGAGGCTGATGATCGGGTCATCGGGGCCAAAAGGCAGCCGGTCGCTGTAGCGCTCAATCAGGCCGGCCATCAGCCGATGAACTGCTCGTCGATTACACGGATCGCGCGCGGCGCAGTACGAATGAATTCAAGCTCAGCGATCCGCTCGCAGGCGCTGTAAAAGTCGGATTCAAGAATCGAGTGAGTCACCATCACTAGGCGAGCGTTGTCGCCTAGGCCAGACTGCGCAACCGTCTTGACCGATACGCCGTGCTCACCGAGTAGCTGTGCGACTTGCGCCAGCACGCCAGGCTTATCGGCGACCTCGAGGTGCAGGTAGAAAGCCGAATGCACTTGATCGCTGAGCTTGGCATCGACCTGTGGCGGCTCGATCGCGGGGACCCCGCTGATCACGCTGATCACGTCACCGAGCACCGCGCTAGCCGTCTGCGGGCCGCCGGCGCCTGGGCCGGAGAGCGTGATCTCCGTGATCGCTGGTGATTCGATTGTGACGGCGTTGAAGGAGCCGTTGATACTTGCGAGTGGATGGGCGGCGTAGAGAAATGCCGGATGGACGCGGACCGAAATCGCGTCGCCAACGCGCTCCGCGGTACCAAGCAACTTCAATGCCAAACCGAACTCCTTCGCGTAGGCGATGTCCTCGGTCGTGAGTTGCTCAATTCCCTCGAAGACAACGTCGCTCAGCGAAACCCAGCCACCGAAGGCCAGCTGCGCTAGCAGTGCCATCTTGGCGGCCGCGTCGGCGCCGCTTACGTCCTCGGTCGGGTCGGCCTCGGCAAAGCCGAGCTCCTGAGCCTGTGCCAGTGCTGACTGATAGCTAGCGCCGGTTGACGCCATCTCGGAGAGGATGAAGTTCGTCGTGCCGTTGACGATCCCGTGGACGCGATCGATCTGCGCGCCGCTGAGTGACTCTGAAAGGACTCGGATCACTGGGACGACGGCGGCGACGGCGGCCTCAAAGCGGATCTGCCCACCCCCGGCCTTCGCAGCGGCCCACAGCTCCGGACCATGGCGACTGAGAAGCTGCTTGTTGGCGCTGACGACCGGCAGTCCCGCGCTGAGGGCAGCGATCACGTACTCGCGCGTTGGGTCGGTCCCTCCCATCACTTCCACGATCAGGTCGGCCTCGGCGATGATCGCTTCAGCGTCGCCTTCGCTACGCGTTAGAACGCCGCTGATGACCGGGCGCCGGCCAGTCAAGCGCGCAACTGCGTCGGCGCGCTCTTCAACTAGATCAGCGAACGCCGCGCCGACCGTGCCCCTGCCCAGCAGGCCGATCTTCAGTAGCTGCTCAGACATCACGCACCAACAGATCATCGTTGCTCTCACGGCGCACGACGAGGCGCGCGTCGCCGTTGCTCGCGAAGATCACTGGAGGCCTCAAAGCGCCGTTGTAGTTGTTGGCCATCGCATGACCGTACGCCCCCGTCGCCGGAACCACGACCAGATCTCCTGCAACCGGCTGATTGAGGTCGGCGTCGCGAATCAGAATGTCGCCAGATTCGCAGTGTTTTCCTACTAGATGGCAGGCAGTGCCGCCGCCAAAGCGATCAGCAATTTCAGCCTCGTAGCGGGCGCCGTAGAGCATCGGGCGCAAGTTGTCAGACATCCCTCCGTTAACCGCAACGTAGGTATCAACGTTGCGCTTGACCGACTCGACTTCGTAAAGCGTCACACAACCATTCGCTACCAGCGCGCGGCCAGGTTCGTCTAGCAGCCGGTGGCCGGGCCCGAAGACGCTGGCCAGCGCACCTGCCTTAGCAGCCGCATACTCGGCGTAACTCGGCGGCTGGTCGTGAGCGGTGTACGCCGCGGCCAAGCCTCCGCCAAGGTTATAAGCCTTGAAGTCACCAAGGTTGGCGAGGCTCTGGAGCGCGCCTTCAAATGGCGCGAGGTCGAAGATCTGCGAGCCGATGTGGAAGTGAAGCCCCGCGAGCTCTAGCGATTCGATCGCCTGTGCGCGAGCGATCGCCGCAGCAGCGTGCTCGAGGTCGAAACCAAACTTTGTGTTCGGCCCGCCGGTTGAGATCGCTGGATGAGTGTCGGGGCTCACTCCCGGAGCAATCCGCAGGTAGATGCGCTGCGTTTGATTGCCTCCAACGAGCTGCTCGAGGCGATCGAGGTCGCGCAGGTTGTCAACGACGACAGCCCCGATCCCGTGTTCAACCGCCTGCTCGAGATCGAGCGCACTCTTTGCATTGCCATGCATCTGAATCTGCGCCGCAGGCACACCTCCCGCGAGCGCAACCGCAAGTTCGCCAGCGGAGGCGACGTCGCAGCTAAACCCCTCCTCCGCGAAGAGCCCGCAGACTGCGGCGCACGGGAAGGCCTTGGACGCGAAGATCAGCTCAAAGTCGTCACTCTCAGCGGCAAATGCGCTCTGCAGGCCCCGCGCTCGCGCGCGCAGATCATCTTCAGCGACAAGATAGGCCGGGGTGCCGAACTCCTTGGCCAGCTCGACGACGTCGCAGCCGCCAACTTCGAGGCGGCCTTGCTCGTTGATCCTGCTCCCAATCGGGTAGACGTGCGTTGTCAGTTCAGCTTCAGCCATCGGCGCGCATCATGCCACTCGGCGAAGGTAGGAGGACCGATCCATAACGCTTATAGACGACACCCAGCCAGATCACGGCACCGATAATCATCGCCACGCTCTGTAGCTGCGGCAGAGTCAAGCCCAGCCCGACGATGTCATTTCGCCGAAGAAACTCGACAAGGAACCGCTCCAAGCCTGCCAGCAGCAGCCACAAAGCAAACAGCACACCGGGGCGAACTCGGTCACGGAGATTCCAAAGCAGCCAAGCGATAAGCCCCATCACGAGCGTTTCGTAGATCGGGGTTGGGTGGACTGTCACGCCGGGCGCAGTCGGCACGGTGCCATGCGGGTAACCCATCGCCCACGGTCCGTCCCACGCCCTGCCGTAGTCGCCGTCGCCAGCCAGCTGGCAGCCGATCCGGCCAATCGCGTAACCGACGGCGAGTGGAACCGGCGCAAGGTCGAAGGTCGAAAGGTTGAGGCAGCCGCGCCAACGCGCCCAGATGATTACGAACAGCGCCCCTCCAGCGGCTCCTCCGTACCAGACCAGCCCGGAGCCGGCGAAAATGCTGCCGAACAGGTTGCCGTTGACCCGGTCAAGGTTTTCGACGATCCAAACCAGCCTCGCGCCGACCAGTCCACCGGCAAGCGCCGCGAAGATCGCCTCGTAGGACCAATCGCCTGGTAGCCCGCGCTCGAGCAAGCGTCGGTAGAGAATCGCGCCGCCGGCAAGAAAGGCGAGCGCGAACATCAGCCCGAAGGTTTTGACCGGCAGCCCGAGGAGATCTATTTCCGGCTGCATTGCCGACAGGCTAGAGGGCGGTCGCGCAATCGGCCACCAACACAGCCCGTGCTTCTGCCGCTAGGCTCCTAAGCGAAGCTGTCGAGTCGAACCTAAGGAGCACAATGGCTGGTCTTAGTGGACGCATGTCAACGGTTATAAAAGCGAAGGTTTCTAAGGTTCTCGACCGGGCTGAAGACCCGGCAGAGACGCTTGATTACAGCTACCAGAAGCAGCTCGAGTCGTTGCAGAAGGTTAAGCAGGGAATCGCCGACGTTGTGACAGCCAAGAAGCGGCTCCAGATGCAATCGGAGAAGCTCGAGCAGTCGGTCGTGAAGCTCGACACGCAGGCGCGCCAGGCGCTGGCCCAAGGCAACGAGGAACTGGCGCGTGAGGCGCTTGAGCGCAAGAACGTCGCCCAGACCGAGCTTCAGTCATTCGACAGCCAGATCGCCGAGCTCGAAGCGCAACAGCAGAAGCTGACCGATTCCGAAGCCAAGTTGCGCGCCAAGATCGAATCTTTCCGCACTAAGAAGGAGACGATCAAAGCCCAGTACTCGGCCGCGGAGGCTCAGGTTCGGATCTCCGAAGCTGCAACTGGTGTCGGCGAGGAGATGGCGGACGTAGGCCTAGCTATGCAGCGAGCCGTCGATAAGACCGAAGACATGAAGGCGCGCGCCGCAGCGGTCGAGGAGCTAGAAGCGGCAGGAACCTTTGACGACCTGACCACGCTCGGCGATGGAACCGACGACATTGACCGTCAGCTCGCCGCGCTTTCGAGCACCAGCGCCGTTGATGATGAGATGGCGCGGATGAAGGCTGAACTCGGCACCGGCGCCGCTCCAGCCGAACTTGACGCCGGCGAGGAGCCAGCTAAATGATTATTCGGATCGCATCAGACAATCAATATCTGCTCGAAGACGACGCAATCGCTCGCGTAAACGAACTCGACAACGCCGCCGTGGCTGCCGTTGAGGCCGGGGACCGAGACGGGTTCCAAGAGAACTTCGACGCCCTGCTGGCACTTGTTCGCAGCGAGGGAACAGTGCTCGCCGGCGACGACCTTTCAGCCTCCGACGTGATCATCCCGCCAGACGACCTCAGCTTTGAAGAGGCCGGCGCCGAGTTCACCGGCGAAGGCTTGATTCCCGACTGAGCGACTGAGTCTCGGCGCCTAGTAGCCGAGCGGGTGCCGGGTTACGTAGCCGGAGTTTGACTTACGTAGCGGGCGCCAGCGAGGGCCCGAGCCGCCGTGCGGATCTTCTGCCGCGCTGGTGTCGAGCCGAAGCCCCGCGATGTCTACATATGCATGGCCGGGGTTGGTGTGAATAGTTATCCACAGCCCAGCCCCGCTAAGACCCCAGTGCATGAAGAGCCCTGAATCAAGTGGGCTCTTCAGCAGCGAGCCACCGTGCAGCGCGTACGAGACAGTCCCTGAACAGTCGTAGCCGTGCGAGATAAAGCTCTGGTGCCCGCCGCCGTAGACGTATGGCCGACCGATAATCGCGTTGGTTGCCCAGATCGCCTTCTGGACTGCATCGGGAGCGTTGGCCGGAGCGGCCGCGCGACCATTGGCAAGCCGCTTTGCGATTCGGCCAGGCACAACTGGCATGTCGGCCGGATTTGGCTGGCCGTACTCCTGGCCTCCGGGCGCGGGCGTCGGCGTGGTCCCGGGCGCGGTCGGCGTGCTCCCTGTCGCTGCAGCCGCGGTCGAAGCACCAAGGCAGCAGATGACCAAGGCCAATGCGGTTGTGATCGTTGGTGTGATCCGGAAATTCATTATTCGTTCGTCGGCCTACGGGGTTAGCTGACGGGCTGGCGCGGAACGAACCTGCGCCTCGCGCGATAACCGCGCAACTCGCCCCAACTGATTGGGTCCCCCGATTCCGCAGATCACGGAATTCGGCTTGTCGAAAACCTATCGTGATCGCCCGATGGACAAAAGTCAGCCCCAGCCAAGCGAAGGGAAATCGCCGCACGAAGCGGCATTTTCGGCCCTTCGTCACGCCGCCTGCCTGTGCCGCTAGGCTCGCTGCGATGTTGCCAACGTCGCTACGGGTCATAACGATCACTGGGGCATGTGCGCTTGCTGCGATCGCGCTTGCGTCGTGCGGCCGGGCGGGTGACACAAATTCAACCGGCAATGGAGCGCAGGTGACCGCCGGCCAGACGGTCGCGGCGATCCCGACGGCCGCCACGAAGAACACAACCCGCGTTTGGGCCACGTCGCCGGCCGAGATCGCGGCCGACGCCGCGCGCGCCGTCTACCCGGCAGCGCAACAGAGCCAGCGGCCGCTCTCGGTCGTGATCGCCGACTCGGCGAACTGGCAGGCGACGATCAGCGGAGCTGTGCTGATGGCTGCCCCTCTACACGCACCAATGCTGCTCAGTCGCGGGACCCAGCTACCGGCCGCAACGCAGTCCGCACTCACGGCCCTCGCGCCCACCGGGGCGGGCAAAGATGGGCCGCAGGTGATCAAGCTCGGCGTGGCTGGCGCGCCTGCCTCGCTGAAGACACTTTCGATCGCAGGGAACGACCCATTTACCCTGGCCGCCCACATCGACGCCTATGAGGCTCGGATTGCCGGGCGCTGGAGCAGCGCCGTCGTGGTTGCCTCGTCGGATTCTCCAGCGATGGCGATGCCTGCCGCGGCCTGGGCGGCAAAATCTGGGGACAGTGTTCTCTTCAGCGGTCGCGATCAATTGCCGCCGGCAACGGCGGCGGCAATCAAGGCGCACGGCAAACCGCGGATCTACATTCTTGGCCCGCCATCGACGATCTCCGAGAACGTCTTAGCGCAGCTCTCAAAGCTTGGCCAGGTGACGCGAGTCGGCGCTCGTCCAGCCAGCGCAAACGCGATCGCCTTCGCCCGCTTCCGCGATGGTGATTTTGGTTGGGGGGTCGTTGACCCGGGCCACGGTTTGGTTTTCACAAACAGCCTGCAGCCATCGTCGGCCGGGGCCGCGGCACCGCTTTCAGCGAGCGGAAGCTATGGCCCGATGCTGCTCGTCGGCCGCGATGGCAACCTGCCGCCCGACGTGGCCAACTACCTGCGCGACATCCGCCCCGGCTACTCAGCAGATCCAGTTCGCGGCGTTTACAATCATGCGTGGATTATCGGCGACCCAGTAGCCGTCAGCTACCGCGCTCAGGCAACGATCGATAGCCTGCTCGAGATAGCCCCGGTCACAAGCGCAGCAGCCACCCCATGAGCGAATCACAGAAACCAGCTAATAACCCGACCAATGCTCTCGATGTCAGCGTCGATGACGTCCGTCAGCTTGTTCACGCCTCAACTCCACACTTCTCGCTGCAGCTACGCAATCGCATCCGCCGCTTGATCGAAGACCTTCCCGCCGGCCACCCAGCACGGCTCGAAGGTCAGTACCAGATCGCACAGCTCGATGAGCTCGGCTACGACGGCGAGATCCGCGGCCAGCAGAGCGAAGGCCTTGAGCCGCTCGCCAGCGTAATCGACCCGAAGCTGCGCTAATCGGCTCGGGGCGATGGACGAGAGCCCCCAAAGCCCAGCCGGAATCGAAGGGAGCGCGCTGAAAGGGCCGTTCCCGGTCGGCGCCTACGCCGAGATGCTGCGCGAGGAGCTCCGCGGTCGCTCGCGGCTTCAGCTCTTCGGTGAGATCTGGAACCTGAGGAAGACCAAGGCGCGCGTCTACTTCGAGCTGCGCGATCCACGCGGCGCCGTGCCCTGCGCGATGTGGACAAACAAGTTCGATGCCCTAGGTGAGATTGGCTCGGCTCTCTCCGATGGCGCTCAGATCGTCGTCGCGGGCGGCCCCGACTACTACCCAGGCAGCAAAACCTCTTCTCCCTCGTTCTCTTTTGACGTCAGCGACCTGCGCGTCGCTGGCGAGGGCGATCTGTTGGCGCAGCTGGCGGCGCTTCGGCGTCAGCTGCAGGGCGAAGGACTGTTCGAACCACAGAAACTGCTCGCGCGGCCACAGCTACCGCGAACAATCGGGGTGATCACGAGCGAGTCAGGCAAGGCGCGCGATGACATCCTCGCCGGGCTCCAGCGCCGCGGCTGGGCCGGAACGCTGGTCTGGGGTTTTGCGCCTGTGCAAGACCGCAAGGCGGCGTCCGCGATAACGCAGGCGCTGACCGATCTCGCTGGCATCGAGCAGGTCGAGACGATCATCGTTGCCCGCGGCGGCGGCTCACTTGCCGATCTCTTTGCCTTTTGCGATGAGACGCTATGCCGCACCGTCGCGCTGCTGCGCGTGCCGGTGATCGCCAGCGTCGGCCATCACACCGACCAAACGCTGATTGACGACGTGGCGGCGGAAAGCTGCTCAACACCTACCCACGCAGCCGAAGCGGCGGTGGCGCTCGACGTCAACGCCGCACGCACCAATCTGCGCGGCTCAACCGAAACGCTCTCGCGCCATGCGCAGAGCGCCGTCGTCGGCCGCGCCCGCGCATTGGCTGCGCTGGCACGCGTGCCGGGAACGCACATCGCCCGCCAGCGCCGCGAGCTTCATCAGGACGCGCGCGAGCTGCGCGCCGCCGGCCAGCGCCGTCTAGTGCTTGAACGCGAGCGTTCAGCAACGGTCGCTGAAGTACTTAGGCGCAAGGCCGTCGCCGGCGCGGGGCCGGACAAGCTTGCCCGTCTGCGCACGCTCGAGGGTCTTTCAATCGCCCTCTCGGGCCATGATCCAAAAGGCGTGCTCGAGCGCGGCTACGCGATGGTCGATGACGGCGACGGCAACGTGATCACGACCGCATCGCAGGCTCGCGCAGCAGAGAATGTGCGGCTTCAGTTCGCCGACGATGCAGTTGATGCGAAGATCACCACCAGCGATGACTGAAGACGAACAGAGCTACGAACTAGCTACCGCCCGCCTGGAGGAGATCATCCGCCGGCTCGACTCCGGCGAAGCCGGGCTGCGCGAGACGCTCGATCTCGTCAAAGAGGGCCGCACCCTGGTCGAATACTGCGCCGCAGAGCTCGAGGCCGTAAGCCAAGGTCTCGACGAGATCAAACTAGACGAGCTGATCGCGCGGCTCGAAGCTCAGAGCCCGGAAGGCGAGTAGCTGGCCGTGGGAAGCTTCGATCAACTCACCGATCTGCCGCTAACGATTGACAGCCACAAACTCAGCGGCCAGCAGGCCGACGTCTCATCCGGGTTCCTGCGGATGACAACGACGATCAGCTTTAGCGGCGGCGGCGAAGTCGGGCGCGGCGAGGACGTGACTTACGACAACGAGGATCACGAAGCGCTTCAAGCTTGGGGCGCACCGCTTGCATTAGCCGGCGAGTGGACGCTCGGGAGCTTCTGCGAGGCGCTCGAGGCGCTCGATCTTTTTCCGCAGCCGCCCGTTCGCGAGATCTCGCGCAACTACAGAACTTGGGGCTTTGAGTCGGCCGCACTCGACCTAGCGCTCCGTCAAGCCGGCCAATCGCTCCACCAACGCCTTGGTTTGACGCCACAGCCGCTGCGCTTCGTCTGTTCGCTGCGACTTGGCGAAGCGCCGGCAATTCTTGCCCCACTAGAACAGCGGCTAGCGATCTACCCAGATTTGGAGTTCAAGCTCGACCCAACTCCAGAGTGGGACGCGGCGACGCTGCAGGCCGTAGCTGACAGTGGCCGCGCCGCCGTACTGGACTTCAAAGGGCTTTATGAGGGAACCGAAGTTGATACGCCAGACGACCCTCTCTTCTACGAGCGCGTCCTGACCGCGGTTCCTAACACCTGGATCGAAGATCCAAAGCTGACGCCCGAGATCGACGCAGTACTTGAGAGCGCTCGGGAGCGAATCACTTGGGACGCCAACATCAACTCGGTCGCTGACATCGACGCGCTGCCGTTCCAGCCGACGATGGTCAACATCAAGCCGTCGCGCTTTGGCCCGTTGAGCGAGCTTTTCGCCGCCTACGACAGCTGCAACGAGCGCGGCATCGCGATGTACGGCGGCGGCCAGTTTGAACTTGGCGTAGGCCGCGGGCAGATCCAGTACCTCGCTTCCTGCCTCCACCCGAACGGACCCAACGACGTTGCGCCACTTGGATACAACGAGCCCACCGTCGCCGCCGGCCTAGAGCGAAGCCCACTCCCGGTCGCGACGAGCGAGATTGGCTTCCAATGGCAGTAGAGACCGAACGCGACGGCTGGCCGTTCTCTTACGTAGATCGAATTCGCTTCGGCGACCTCGACGCGATGCGCCACCTCAACAACGTTGCCTTCCTCGGCTTCTTTGAGAGTGCGCGAATCGCCTTCATCCAGTCGCTGGTCTCTTCGCACAGCCCGGTCGAGGCCGAGCACAAGGTTGGGCTGATCTTCGCCGAAGCGCACATCAACTACCGCTCGCCGGGCCTCTTCGACGAAGAGGTGCGGACCTTCATCCGCCCGCGCGCGCTGAAGCGATCGAGCTTCCGCACCGAATTCCTAATGACCTCCGATACCGACGGCCGCACGCTGGCCGAAGGCTGGGGAGCACTTGTCGGCTACGACTACGTCGCCGACAAGTCCACACCAATATCTGAGCCGATCGCCGAGGCGCTACGCGCCAGCGGCGGCGAAGCTGACCCTGAGCTCTAAAAGCGGAAGGTCTTGCTGTTGGCGGTACCGCTAATGCCACTCTTCTTGGGCGTTACGGAGACCAGCCACGAGCCCTTAGCGAGCTTAATCGCACAGTCAGTCTTTTTCGTCTTCTTGTTCGTCTTGCAGCTGCCACTCTTGGCGAGTTTGCCGCTCTTCGCGCCGACTGAGTAAGTGACCCCAGTAACCGCGCTGACGCTTGCGGTGACACTCTTCGCGCTCTTGCTCGACGACCAACTGACGACAGGCTTGCTCGGCTTCGATGAAGCTTTGAATGCCATCCGATAGGTCGGCGACGAGAAACCAACGCGTGGGACGGTGATGCGCAGGCCGTCAGCCTCCGCAGTTGCAGTGAAAGCGGACCCGGCGACCGGCGTAGTCGCGCCGCTCTCTGTGCGCGTCACCGATAGGCCTGCTTTAGCGGCTTCGGCGTCTCCGCCTACGCAGTTCGCGAGCAGCGCGTTTGGCATAAAAGCTTCAAGCGAACCGGTGTTGAGAGTTGCCCCGTCGGCCTGGAAGTGCGGCCCGTTCATAGACACCAAGAGGGTCGGAGATGAAGCTTGGGCAGCGGCAGCTCCCGGAGGCGAGCTATAGCTGATTCCTGGGCAGCCCTGAAGGTCCACCCGGTAGTAGTTGGCGGTCGCGCCAACGTACATTCCGATCAGCGCGTCTTCGGGCCGCGGAGTTCCCGAAGCCGCCGTGTAGCGGACGCCGCCACTGAGCTTCGCAACGCTCGTCGCGCAGACTCCAGGAAGTGTTCCGGGCAAAGCGCAAGTCGTGCTCGGATCAGGGCCGCCGTTGACCTGCGTCATCCCAACCGCCTTCGCGGTGATCGTCACCTTCTGCCGATCGACGCTGTAATCCGACACGTCGCCGTAGACCTCGGCGCTGACCGGCTGGTCGCCGGCCGCCATGTCGAAACTGGTCGTGAATACCTTGCCGAGAGCGGCCGAGCCTATGTCGGTCGCGTTGGAGCCGGAGCTTCGAGTGCTGATGTAGAACGTATAGACCTGAGTCTGCCCGGCTGGCCACCTGCAGACAGTCGCGGTGTACGTCCCGCTCGCCGGATTCTCAATCGCGCCATCAACTTTGAGGCTCGCGCCCGAGACCGGGGTTCCATTGGTGCAAGTTCCACCGTCGGCGTAAGCCGAGACGCTAATCGAGAGCGCTAACGCCGAAAAAGCGACGAGCGAAAGAGCACCAAACAGAAACCTAACGCTGAATTTGGGCATGCGTACTTTCTACTACAGGCGGCAAGTGAGATGCGCCGGTTCGGTTTTGAGCTTCGCCCCTGAGCTCTAAACGCGCTTAATCAGCGTGCCGGTGCCGATTCCGCCACCGCAGCACATCGTGACGAGGCCGTACTCCTTGTCCTCATCCTCCATCTCGTGAAGCAGCGTTGTCAGCAGGCGGGCACCAGTTGAACCGAGCGGGTGGCCGAGCGCCATCGCTCCGCCACGCGGGTTAACGCGGTCCATGTCCGGGTTGTGCTCGCGTGCCCAAGCTGCAACGACAGGAGCGAAGGCTTCGTTGACCTCAAAGAAGTCAATGTCGTTAATCGTCATGTTGTTGCGCTCGAGGATCTTCGCCGTTGCCGGGATCGGGCCCTCAAGCATCTTCACTGGGTCGCAGCCGACGCTTGTCTCATCAACGATGATCGCGCGCGGCGTTAGGCCCAGCTCTGCGGCCTTCTCGCGGGTCATCATCAGCACGGCAGCAGCGCCGTCTGAGATCTGCGAAGCGTTGGCGGCAGTTACCTTGCCGTCGGGCTTGAAGACCGGGGTTAGCTCGCTGAGCGTTTCGATGTTGGTGTCGGGGCGAATCCCCTGATCGACAGTCAGCACGTTGCCGTCGACCTCGATCTTGACCATCTCGCGGGCAAAGCTTCCGTTCTCAGTCGCCTTGTTGGCGAGCGCGTGTGAGCGAACTGCCAGCTCGTCGAGCTCGGAGCGGGGAATTTCCCACTGGTCGGCGATCATCTCGGCGCCTAGGCCCTGTCCAACGATGTTGTGCTTAGCCATCAGCTCAGGCGTGAAGGCATACCCGTAGGTCTCCTGCGTCTCCATTCCTGCCGCAAACGGCAGGTGGCCCATGTGCTCGACGCCGGAGCCGATGACGACGTCATGGACGCCGGTCGCGATTAGCGCTGCGCCGTAACCGACGGCCTGCTGCGCCGAGCCGCACTGCGTGTCGATCGTGGTCGCCGAAGTCTCAATCGGCAGCCCTTCCTGAAGCCAAGCGTTGCGGCCGATGTTGAAAGCCTGCTCGCCGAACTGCTGAACGCAGCC
>CAIJLJ010000107.1 GCA_903821395.1 uncultured Solirubrobacterales bacterium
GTTGGCGCTGGCTTTCAGTTCGGCGCGAAGCGTCGTCGCGGTCGTCATGTCGACGCTGATCTGCAGCGTGAACGATGGGACGGTTGCTCGCGACTCGGCCATTCGCCGCGCGATCAGGGTTTGAGTGCGGGTCGGTTCAGTGGTGGTAACACTGCCGCGCCCGCTGGATTCATCGCCGCTCGTGGTGGCCACCGCCGCAGCGCCAGCTCCCTCGACGTCGGCTTTTACGATCCGCCCGCCGGGGCCGCTACCGGATACCGAATGTAGGTCAACACCGGTCTCTCCTGCGATTCGCCGCGCGACTGGGGAGGCCTTGACGCGCTCGCCATTGCCCGGCTCTGGGGTTGGAGTCGGCGGCTCAGTTTCGGCGAGCGGGACAGGCGTGACGGTAGGCCCTGGATCATCCGCCTCAGTGACTGGAGCCACCGATGCGGCCGCCTCCTCAGCGGCGCCGTCATCGTCACCGATCACGGCGATCTTCGCGCCGACCGGCAGCGTTGCACCCTCCTGGGCGGTGATCTGAAGCGTTCCAGCCGTGTCCGATTCGTAAGCCATCGTCGCCTTGTCGGTCTCGATCTCGACCAGATCCTCGCCGCGCGCAACCTCGTCGCCGTCGCGCTTGAGCCAGCGCACGATCGTTCCTTCCTCCATCGAATCGGAGAGCCGCGGCATCACGATCTCAGCCACGTGACGCTCGCTTTCTGTCACCGAATAGCGCCAGCGTCGCTTCGATCACCTGTTCTTCGTGCGGGAATGAGATCTGCTCCAGGCTCTTGGCGTAAGGCATCGGCGCGTCCACGCCGGTGACGCGGCCGACCGGTGCGTCGAGGTCATCAAAGCCCTGTTCTTGGATCAGCGCCGCGAGGTTGGCGCCGACGCCGCCGTGCGGCCAGCCCTCTTCGACGATCACGCAGCGGTTTGTTTTTGCGACCGATTCAAGAATCGTGTCGAGGTCGAGCGGGCGCAGCGTGCGCGGATCGATTACTTCGGCCTCTATCCCGTGGTCGGCCGCCAGCTGCTCGGCGGCTCTCTCGGCGGTCTGCGCCATTCGCGAGATGCCGATGATCGTCACGTCGCTGCCCGCGCGTCGGATTGCCGCAAGGCCGAACGGAACCGTGAAGTCAGGATCGTCGGGAACTTCGCCGCGCTGGCCGTAGAGAGTTTCGTGTTCGATGAAGATCACCGGATTATCGTCACGGATCGCCGTTTTGAGAAGGCCTTTCGCGTCGGTCGCGGTGCTCGGTACGGCAACCAGCAGCCCGGGCACGTGAAGGTAGAGCGCCTCAAAGCTGTGCGAATGGGTTGGTCCGAGCTGGTGGCCGGCGCCCTGCGGCATCCGTACGACGAGCGGCACGCTGACCTGGCCGCCGAACATGTAGCGCACGTGGGCGGCGTGGTTGATGATCTGATCGAGCGCCAGTAGCGAGAAGTTGATCGTCATCAGCTCGATCACTGGTCGCAGGCCGGTCATCGCTGACCCGACGCCGAGACCAACAATCGTGTTCTCGGAGATTGGTGTGTCGCGGATCCGCTTCTCGCCGAAGCGATCCATCAGCCCTTCAGTGACCTTGAAGGCGCCGCCGAAGACGCTGATGTCTTGGCCCATCAGGTAGACGTTTGGGTCACGCTCGAGCTCTTCGGCGAGTGCCTGGTTCAAAGCTTCGCGGTAGCGCATCTCGGCCATTAGGAGAGGTCCTCGCCCTTCTGCACGCCTGCGCCGCGGTGGTCGGCTGAGTACCAACCGCGAACCTGATCGCTCAGCACATAAACGTCGTCGTAGAGCGAGCTTGGCTCCGGCTCCGGCGAGGCGTCGGCGAAGGCAACGGCCGCGTCGACCGTCTCGATCGCTTGAAGGTCGATCGCTTCGCGCTGCTCGTCGTTCAAGATGCCTTCGGCAACGAGACGGTCCCCGAAGGTGACGAGTGGATCGCGTTTGCTCCACTCCAGCACCTCGTCCTCACTGCGGTAGTCCTCGGGGTCGGCTATCGAGTGGCCGCGGAAGCGGTAGTTGAGCGCTTCGACCAGAACCGGCTGGCGCTCCTCGCGCGCGATTCGCATCGCTTCGCTGGTTACGGCCCAGGTGTCGATCACATCCATCCCGTCACACTGCATCCCGGGAACGCCGAAACCTTCACCTTTGGTTTGGAGGTTCGTTTGCGCTGAGTGGCGCTCTAGCGAGGTTCCCATTCCGAACTGGTTGTTGGTGACCATGAAGACGACCGGCAAGCTCCAGAGCGCTGCGAGGTTGAGCGTCTCGCCGAAGGTTCCCTGGTTGCTGGCTCCATCGCCGAACTGGCAGAGCGTGGCGTCGTCGCTGCCGAGGTAGTCGCTCGTCAGGCCAAAGCCCGCCGCCAGCGGCAGATTGCCGCCGACGATTCCGAAGCCGCCCATGAAGCGCCGTTCGAGATCGAACATGTGCATCGAGCCGCCGCGGCCACGGCACAGTCCGTCAACGCGGCCAAACAGCTCGGCCATCACGCGGCCCGGCTCGCTCCCGCGTGCCAGCGCCTGCCCGTGTGAGCGGTAGGTGGCGATCATGTAATCGGTCGGCCGCAAAGCTGCGACGGCGCCGACGATCGTTGCCTCCTCGCCGATTGCGAGATGGAGGAAGCCGCCAACTTTTGCGCGTGTGTACTGCTCACCGGCGCGTTCCTCAAAGCGGCGGATCAGGGTCATCGACTCCAGCCATTCGACGGCGGTCTCTGGCGGAGGTAGTGGGCGATCAGCCATCTGCAAGCAGCCTAATAGTCATCTTCACTCTCGACTGCGCTCCAGCGCGAGATGAACTCATCGCTCTCGAGCCGCTGAAGGTCTTCACGGAGTGAGGCTTCCATCCGGCCGGTCGCGCGAGCGGGAACGTCCCAGAAGAGGACGACCTCGAGGTCAGCGACGGAGACAACTTCAATGTGATCGAAACGGTCGGCGGCGGCCAACCGCCCCGGGGCAATGCCGGTTCGTGTGACGATCACGTCGTAGTCGCGAAAGGCGGTCATTGAGTCGGCACCTGCCCGCTCAGAGCCGCCGCTGCCGCTTCGAGCTGGTCGTCTCCGTGGAAGAGCTGTCCAGGCCCGTCGCCTTCGTCAGGCACCCAGACGGCCGGCACATCGCGCACGCCGCGCTCGATTGCCAAGTCGGTCGCGTTACTGAGCCCGTCGCGCACGGTGCGCAGTTCGCAACCCTTCAGCAGCGCTGCGGGGTGCATCTCGCAGGCCGAACCGGCGATAACGATGTTGTCGTCGTTGTCCAGTGAGCGGCCGCCGGCGTAGGCCTGGCGGAACGCCGCCAGCGCGAATGGAACAGTTCGCCCGATCTGCTTTGCGTAGGTCGCGGCCAACATCGCCTGCTCGCTATCGAACGGGAGTGGGGAGGGCCAGCGCGGGGTTTGCAGCGAGCGCGCGTCGGCGAGCGCTTCAACTAGCTGCTTCTGCTCGGCTGCGTCGCCGAGCGCCGGTAGCTGCGAACCGCGGATGGGAATCCACTCTGCCGCCACGGGCAGCAGCGTCATGATCCGCTCGGCCGAGAGGTACGACTCGGGGCTGGCCAAGTCAAAGTAGAAGGCCGGCTGCGGATCCATCTGCGTCTAGCCGTGAATCAGCCAGCCGTCGGCGGCGCGGGCCGCCTCAAGCACTGCTTCGCTCATCGTTGGATGGCCGTGGATAAAGCGCGCTACCTCCGGGTAGCCACCTTCGAGCAGCTTCGTGTTGACAAGTTCCTGAATAAGTTCGGTCGCCTTTGCCCCGACGATGTGTGCGCCGAGTAGCTCGCCGTACTTTTTGTCGCCGACAATTTTCACGAGCCCGCCGCGGTCGCCGTAGAGAGTTCCAGCGCCAACGGCGCCGTAGGGAACCTTGCCGACGGTTACGTCGAAGCCCTGCTCCTTGGCCTGCTCTTCGGTCAGGCCAAAGCTGGCAACGTTCGGCGAGCAGAAGGTTGCACGAGGAATGTCGATGTAATCGAGCGGGGTTGGGTTCTCGCCAGCGATCGCTTCTGTGGCGATGATTCCCTCTTCGCTGGCCTTGTGCGCCAACGCCGGGCCGTGGACGAGGTCACCGATCGCGTAGATCCCTTCGACGCTTGTGCGCTGGTGGCCGTCAACTGCGATCAGACCGTGTTCGTCGAGCTCTAACCCGGCCGCACCAAGGCCGAGCGCTTCGACGTCGGCGCCGCGGCCGGCTGCGATCACGAGCCAGTCGGCCTCGCCTTTCTCCTCGCCGTAGCTGTAGGTGGCGGAGTTGCTGCCAGCTGTGATGTCGCCGATCAGCGTTGAGGTGTGAATAGTGACTCCCTGCTTTGCGAGGCCGCGCTCAACGAGCCGCGAGATGTCCTTGTCTTCGGTTGGAAGTACGCGGTCCAGCGCCTCAAAAAGTTCGACCTCGACGCCGAAGCGGCCATAGGCGCTGGCGATCTCACAGCCCGAAGGGCCGGAGCCAACGACGGCCAACTTCTTCGGCAGCGCGTCAAGCGCCCAGGCCTGAGCTGTGTCGATCACGGTTCCGCCGAAGCTCGCTCCGGGGATCGGGCGGGCGACCGAGCCGGTCGCGAGGATGATCGCTTTCGCGGCTTCGAGTTCGCGTCCGTCCACGCTGACGTTCTTTGCGCCGGTGATTGAGGCGGCGCCGTGGATCAATTCGACGTTGTTCTTCTTCATCAGCATCTCGACCCCACCGACGAGCGTGCCGATCACCTCTTCGCGGCGCGCACTGACGGCGCCGAAGTCAACTGTTGGCTCGCCGACTGTGATCCCGAACTCGCCTGCCTCGCGGATCTCGGAGACGATGTCAGCCGATCGCAACACAGCCTTCGCTGGGATGCAGGCGTAGTTGAGGCAGCGGCCGCCGATCTTGTCCTGCTCGACGACGGCGACGCTCATTCCCAGCTGCGCGGCGCGGATCGCTGCGACGTATCCACCCGGTCCTGAACCGATGATGATGCAGTCGAAGCTTTCGTTAGCCATACAGCGAGTGTATGAAAGAGCCGTCTATTAGGGGTCGCGCTTCAGTTGCCGTGAGGCGATGGCACTTTCACGCGGCCGAGCACGCGGATCAGCTTCCAGAAGAGCCACCCGCCGCCGCCGAGGATCGCGATGCAGAGAACGACCGCAAGCAGGTTGCCGGCAACCATCAATGAAAGACCGGCGATCACCAGCGTCATCGCCAGCAGTGCTTGGAACCCGAGCAGAGCCCAGTAGCGCAAACTCCACATTCCCCAAGCTGCCAGCAGCATCACCGCAGCGAATAGCAACACGCCCACCAGCGATGGCTTCTGCCCTTGAACCTCAACGCCAGCGAAGTAGAAGGCGACATTTGCAACTGCCAGAGCGGCAGCCACGCCGGATGAGATCTTGACTGCCAGAGGACGCTCGCCTGGCGCCAGCGGTTTTAGCTCAGCGCGCGCAACTTCGTCGCGCTCAGCGCTGCTGAGGCGCTTCTTTGGTGAGGCCTTGGCGCCGGGTTCGGTCAGGCTCTGTTTGCGGCTGCGTCGTCCCATCGGCTGTCAGTTTGGCAGGCCTGCGGAGCAGCCCGGGCGCAGCCGCTCTACGCTCAAGCGCGATGGACGAGCTTCTCGACGCGTTTCAGCAGGCTTGGACCGAGCGCCGCCGCGCTGCCTTCCGCGATGTCTGCGCCGCCGATCTGCATTGGACCGACCCATCCAGCCCTGAGCCGCTCTACGGTCCCGATGCGCTTGCTGACCGCGCCGCGCAGCTCTGGCAAGCCTTTCCCGACGCGACCGTTGAGAGTGCGGGCGAGCGGCTCAGCGATGGTCGCTACGTCGCCGTCCCTCTGCTCGTAAGTGGGGTCCATCGCGTCGCGCTGGCCGGCATCCCAGCGACGAACAAGATGATCACGGTTCACACCGTGCTCTACTGCGAGCTAGATCCGCCGCGCGAGAAGCTGTGGCGTGTGCGCGCCTTCTTCGATGCTTACGACGCGACCGTTCAGCTCGGCGTGTTGCCAAAGCGCGGCTCGCTTGGCGAGCGGGCGATTCTTGCCGTGCGCGGATTCGGGATCCGGCGCGGTGGCGGCGAAGAGCTCGACGACAGCCGGTGATGAACGCCGCGGTTCCGCCCCGAGCCTGCAACAAATGGCGCGCTGAAAACGACTTCCCAGCCGTATCGTCACTCGCTTGACGCGCCACTTTCTCACCGGTGAAGAGCTTGATCGTGAACAGCTGCTCGCGCTGCTGGCGCGCGCGCACGAGCTGAAGGCTGCACCGGCCTCGTCGGATCTTCTGACCGGTAAGAGCGTCGCCTTGATCTTTGAGAAGCCAAGCACGCGCACGCGGCTCTCCTACGAGGTTGGCGTCACGGAGCTCGGCGGCCACGCCGTCGTGCTGCGCCCTGGCGAGATGCAGCTCTCGCGCGGGGAGTCGATCGCCGACACGGCCCGCGTACTCTCCGGCCAAGTTGCCGCCGTCGGAGTTCGGACAGGCCCCGATGCCGTGATCGAAGAGCTCGCCGCCGAAGGTTCGATCCCCGTCTTCAACATGCTGACCGAGCTTCATCACCCCTCGCAGGTGCTGGCAGACCTGATGACGCTTCAGGAGGCTTTCCCGGGCCGGCCGCTTGACGAGCTGAAGCTGGCCTACGTGGGCGACGGCAACAACGTTGCCCGCTCGCTCGCAATTCTCGGCACGACAGCTGGGGTCAATGTTGTTGTTGCGTCGCCAGCGGGGTACGAGCTCGAGCCGGACTGCGGCGGCGAGCGCAGCAACGATCCACGGGCCGCAGTCGACGGTGCCGATGCGCTCTACACCGACGTCTGGGTTTCGATGGGCGACGAGGAGAGTGCAGAACAGCGCCGCGCCGCGCTGGAACCGTTCCGCCTCGACGAGGAGCTGCTCGCGTTGGCGGCTGAAGGCGCAATTGCTCTCCACTGCCTGCCGGCTCATCCGGATGAAGAGATAACCGCCGAGCTGCTCTACGGGCAGCGCCAACGGATTTGGGATCAGGCCGA
>CAIJLJ010000108.1 GCA_903821395.1 uncultured Solirubrobacterales bacterium
GGTGCCGTCCGGCGCGATTTTCGAAACCGTGCCGTCGGTGTAGTTGGCGGTGTAGAGGTTGTCGGCTGAGTCGACCGTGATGCCGTACGGGTTTGGACCGGTCGTCGCCCAGTCGAGCGTCGGCTCGCCGCTGGGAGTGATCTTGGTGACGGTGCTGGAGCCGTTATTGGCCGTGTACACGTTTCCGGCGGAGTCGAGCACGATTCCGTAAGGGTGGGTGTTGGTGGGCGCCCAGTTAAAGGCAAGTGACGCCGCGTGCGCTGGGGCTGTGAGTAGCGACGGGACGGCGAGCGCAGCAGCTGCGACGGCGGTTGCCGCCCAGGGCAGGCGCACTCTGGCGATCGGGCTTCTGCTTAGGTTGATGCGCGGCAGGCGGTTCGTGATTGTAAGCATCGTGTCGCTTCCTGGTCGACGCCCCCAAAGCTTTAGGGAAACGCTAGTTTTTCGAAAACAGGAGTGTACTGATGGAGCACAAGCAATGCGCCGTACTAACAAAGTCCTCTAATCACCGCTTCCCGGTGTCGGAGCACCGGCTAGTCGCGCTGGCGTCCCGTAGAGTTCCGGCCTGTGAAGCTAAGAAAGAGAACGACGGCCGAGGCGCCAGCCAACCAGATGACTCCCGCCGAGCGCGGCAAGTCGCTGCGAAAGCAGACGCCGCGCGCCGCCCACCGCGAGTGGGAACCTGACGCTCAGCGCCCCGACCCGCTGGCGGTCCTTCAGGCCCAGGGCGCTGAGCGCGTCGAGCACCTCGTGCCGATCCGTTACGGGCGGATGCTCGCCTCAGCCGGGGCTTTCTTTCGTGGCGGCGCGGCGATCATGGCCTGGGACCTTTCGCGCACACCCAGCAGCGGCCTGCGCGTGCAGTGCTGCGGCGACGCTCACCTGCTGAACTTCGGCCTCTACGCCTCGCTCGACCGCAGGATGGTCTTCGATCTCAACGACTTCGATGAGACGCTGCCCGCGCCGTTCGAGTGGGACCTCAAGCGGCTCGTCGCGAGCATCTCCGTCGCCGCGCGCGATAACGGCTGCGACGCGAAGCAGTCCTACGCCGCCGCGCTCGCCGCCGCTGACCGCTACCGCTCACGGATGGCGGAGCTGGCGGCGCGTCCGTTCCTTGACGTTTGGTACTCGCGCACCGACGCTGACCTCATCGTTGACGAGATCTCTCGCTCATCCTCTAAGAAGGGGGTCAAGGAAGTTCAGAAGATGATCAACAAGGCCGGGCGCAAGACGAACCTTGGCGCGCTTGCTCGCTACGCCGAGCGCACCCCGGACGGCTGGGTCATCAAAGAAGAGCCGCCAGTAATTACCGCCATCCCCGACGGTCAGCGCCAGGACTTCGAGCCGTCGGTAGCCGCCGCGTTCGAGAAGTACCTCGACTCACTCGGCCCGGCCGAGCGGATCGTGATCGAGCGCTATCACCGCGTTGATTTTGCCCGCAAAGTCGTCGGCGTCGGTTCGGTTGGCACACAGGCCTTCATGTTGCTGATGATGGGCGCTCACGATGAGGACCCGCTCTTCATCCAGTTCAAAGAGGCAAGCCAGTCGGTGCTCGCCCCTTACGCCGGCGCCAGCGTCTACCAGCACGAAGGGGAGAGGGTGGTGCGCGGCCAACAGGTAATGCAGTCGGCGAGCGACCCGTTCCTTGGCTGGACGACCGACGTAATGGGGCAAGGCAAGAACTACTACCTGCGCCAACTACGCGACATGAAGGGCTCGGTGCCGGTTGAGGCGCTCGACCCATATCTCTTAAGCCGCTACGCCGAACTCTGCGGCGGTGTGCTCGCCCACGCCCACGCGCGCTCGGGCGACGCAGCCGCAATCAGCGCCTACATCGGCAGCGGCGGCGTATTCCCGCAGGCGATCGCTGAGTTCGCCGTGCTTTACGCCGAACAGAACCAGCTCGATTACGAAGCGCTGCAGCAGGCCGTCGCCGACGGCCGCATCGAAGCTTCGCTTGGCGTTTAAGCCGGCGCGCTAGCCGGTTACGCCTGCGTGGTAGCGGCAGCTGATCATGCCGAGTGTCACCCGCTTAGAGCGCCAAGGCGATTGCCATTACCGCGCGGTCGGCGCCGCCTGGGCGATTCTCGCCAGATGCGGTGAAGGACGCGTTGACCTTCGCGCCGGTCAGCGGGGTGCCGACCGGCAGGTATCCGGCGCTGATCGCCCCGGACAGGCAGGAGCGAAGATTCGTTGAGTATGTGCGCGTGTTGGCGGCGTTCGGCGCGGCGTCGCCGGTCGGGTCGGCTGGGCCGAAAAAGTCGCCCTCCGGACTTACTGGCTGACCGTCAGCGTTGCAGCTGAACTCCTGCGAGGCGCGCACTTCATTACCGCCCGCGGTACGGAGGCCGCCGATCGTAATCGTGTAGTGAAGGTGGCCCATGTCGACCAGCGCGCCTTCGCCGGTCCCGGCGATGCCGCGGCGCTGCGGCCGCCAGTAATCAAATGCGAGGTCACCCGCGGGACTAACGGGGATCGCCGAGCTCGCGCTCGAACCAGGGCTTGCCGAATTGCCGTTGAGGATCGTAGTCGCCACGCCACCGGAAGTTACGGTCTTGATCGCTGGAACTGTGACCGGGTAACTCGGCAGCGCCACCGGTGTGACCACGTCGCCGCCAGCACCACGGAAGACGACGTTTAGGAGGTCGCCTGGGGCCATCTGGGCTGTCGTTGCGCGCGGCTGCAAGCCTGCTGCCCAGGCGTTCTGGCCGTTGTTGGTGATCTTCTCGAGCCCGTTGCCTTGTGGGTTGCCGTCCGGCCGCCAATTGCGCCACAGCTCGCCGCGCGGAACGCTCGGTGAAGATTCGCTCAGCCCGCCCACAACCGCTGTGCCGGTGTCCGAGTTGCAGTAGCTGAGAGCGCCGCAGTCGACGTAAGCTCCAGTCGCTGCGGTGAGATCGCCGCCGCCAAAGTAGAAGATGAAGCCGAAGGTGTTCGCACCGGAGACATTGGCGTCAATTTGAGCCTCCGTCACGCCGGTCGCATTGAGGTTCGTGCCAGCGTCGCCGGGTCGAAGGTTCAAGGTCGCGAACAGGCCGGCGCTGGTCGGGCGCTGCGCCGAGTCTTGGTTGTCGAGGATTCCATTTCCGTTGTCGTCAACGTCGATGTTGCTGGTCAGACCGTCGTGATCGGGGTCGGTGCCGGCTGGAATGTTGCTGCCGCTGCCACTACCCTGCGCAGCCGAGGCCGTCTTGCTGCTTTTCTGCAGGCCGAGGCGGCCGCTGCCGGTTGGCGCGCCCTTGACGGCCGTGGCGTAGGAAGAGGTCAGCAGCGACTTGGTCGCCAGTGGCTTGCTCAGCGCTGCGTACCCGTTCTTGACGGTCGCAGTTCCAAGCTTGAGCGAACTATTGGCACCAGCGCCCTTGCCGAGCGTGAGGTAAGCCTTCTTGCCGCCTGAGGCGCTTGCCAACACAACCGGCCCAAGGAATCTGCCCGACTTGCTGACGAGCTGAAGCGTTGTGCCACTAATCGTCGCCTTTGGGACGTTTAGCGAAACCGTCTTCGAGCCGAGCTTGGTTCGGACCGCCTTGCCCGTGCTGGAGATCGCAAGCAGCGAGCCGCCGCTTGCGTCAGCGCCGCTGACCTTGATTTCGACCCTCACAGACGCGGCGGCAAAAGCGTTGCCTGCGCTGAGCGCGAAGAGCGCAAGCAGCGAAATTGAGGCGGCGGGGATCGTGATTCTGCGGTTCATTGACTTGCTCCTCTACCGATTAGTTACTCAGCCTACATTTTGCGCCAACTCGGTGCGCCGGTAATAAACACCGCCGTAACATCGCCCTCTAGGGGCGATTGGTGAGCGATTCTACCGAGCCGGAGCGCGCTAAGTCGAGAGCACTTTGGCCATCAGCGCCGTGATCTGATCGCTGATTGCTGGTAGCTCGTCGGTAGTTCCGGCGACGAGATGATCGCGGCAGATTCCAGTGATGATGCTGACTGCCGCGATCGCTGCCAGCTTGCGCTGATCGGTGGCCTTTGAGGCGTCGGAGCGATCCCACGTCGTAAGCAGCAGATCGGCCCAGCGGTCCAGCGTCGCACGATCGGCATTGAGGCCACGCGGCCCTCCTCCGGCGATGTCAACAATCGTCGCGTGCGCTACCTGCGGCTCTTGGGCAACGTTGCGAGCTAGGGCCGCTATCCCTGCGCCTAGGCCGGCCTTGGGATCGGCGGCGCCGTCGGCCTCGATCGCTGCCGCGGTCATCTCGCTGAAGAGAACTTTAACTGCAGTCTCATACGCCTGGAACCAGCAATCTTCAAAGTCAGAGAAGTGCTCGTAAAACGCCTTGCGTGAGACTCCGGCCTTAGTGATCACGTCGCCGACGACTACGTAACCGAAGCCCTTCTCTGCCGTTACGACTAGTGCAGCGTGGAGCATGCGGCCGCGCTGCGAGGCAAGCACAGTTTCACGCGAGAGCGCGTGCCGCCCGCTCGGGAGCGGCTTTGAAGCTTCGCTGTCGAGAGCCCAAGGGCTTGGCTGCTGTTCGGGTTTGGAGGCCATTACGCGAAACTACCATCTCGCAGCCTTCTCCGTGCGGGGCTGGCTTACGTGAGAAGAACAGAATGCGGCGCATCGGTCTGCGGCGCCCGCTGCGCTTGTGCTCTGGCAGCTGGTAGGGTCGCCGCAGTTAACCCTTGGCGTCTCACGACAGATCGGATCCATCATGAGAAGGATCAAAAGATCGGCCGCAGGACTAGGCCTTTGCGTCATTACTGCTCTGCTTCTAAGCCCGGCCAGTTCGCTCGCGGCGGCGCCAGCCGACTGCGCATGGCCGGTTGAGACAACGCCGACCACGAGCAACATCTTCTACCCGGATTCCAACTCGACCTATTGGACAAGCCCGTACCAAGCTACGAGCGGAACCCGCATCTACCTGCGCGGGACCTACCCTTCGGCTCGCTTTTTCGCAGTCACCGCATACGACAACGCCACGCAGCCTTACACCGTCAACGGCGTCTCGTCATCTCTGACCGATTACGAGATCACGCCGTCGAGCGGCCGCAATCCGTGGAGCCCATCTTCTACCGGCGCGACCGGCGGTCGCTATGAAATTACGCTGCGCTCATTGGCCTCCAACGCCGGCGTGACCGGCTCTCTTCGTAACACGCTGCCAATCCTGCCCGCGAAGCCGGTAGCCGGGAAACTGCCGAGCGACGTTGGCTTTCTGATGGTGCGCGTCTACCTGCCGCCGGGTCTCAACTTCAGTAGCGTGCCGCTGCCGAGCATCACGATCAAGCAGCCAGGAAAGGCGGCCGTGACCTTGAAGCGTTGTGCCAAGCGCGACCCCACCGGTCATCTTCGCTCCAGTGGTCTTGGCAAGAAGATTTTGAAGCTGCTGGCTGGCAAAGCGCTTCCGGCGCCAAA
>CAIJLJ010000109.1 GCA_903821395.1 uncultured Solirubrobacterales bacterium
GCCCCCGGACGGTATGGCGACTTTCCCCGGCAACCACTCAGGTTTCAGGGTGGCGACGACGAACAGTACGGCAAGGCAAACCGTGGCCGTTTGCGCAAAGATCAGCCAGAGACGTTTCATTCGGAGAATCTAACATACAGGCCTTTTCGGTCGCGGCCGGCGGGGTCGAAGAGCTTGCGGGCCGGCAGCCTCGGGGAATGCCGTGTGGATTTTTGGAAAATCCGCCCGGATTCAGTCAGTTAGGTTCAAAAAGTTGATGTTTGCCCCGACCGGCCGGTATAATTCCACACTTGTCCGGATCATTCATCATTTCCAGCGAGGTTTCCTCGATGAGTCAGCACGAAAAAGTCGACAAGGCCCGACGCAACCTGATCGTCGCGACCAGTGTCGCAGGCGGTCTCGCTTCGGTCGGTGTCGCAGTCCCCTTTGCAGCGAGTTGGATGCCGTCCGAGCGCGCGAAAGCCGCGGGCGCGCCTGTAGAGGCCGACATCAGCCGGCTTGCCCCGGGGGAGATGCAGGTGGTCGAGTGGCGCGGCAAGCCGGTCTGGATCCTGCGCCGCACGAAGGAAATGCTTGAAGGGATCAAGAAGAGCGACCCGATGGTCTCGGATCCCAAGTCCGAAGTGCCGCAACAGCCCGATTACGCGAAGAACGAGTTCCGTTCGATCAAGGAAGAGTACGTCGTCCTCGAGGGCGTCTGCACCCATCTTGGCTGTTCCCCGCAGATGAAGACCGTCGAAGCGCGCGCTGAGATGGGCGAGACCTGGGAGGGCGGGTTCTATTGCCCGTGCCACGGCTCCAAGTTCGACCTGGCCGGTCGCGTTTACAAGGGCTCGCCGGCGCCGATCAACCTGCCGGTCCCGCCGTATGTGTTCGTGTCGGAAAGCACGATACTGATCGGCGACGACAAGAAGGGGGCGTAACGCCATGGCGACACCGATTGCTGCCGTGTTGAACTGGGTCGATGAGCGCATGCCCACGCTCGGCGAGGAGTACCGGAAGCACATGTCCGAGTATTACGCGCCGAAGAACTTCAACTTCTGGTACTACTTCGGCGCCATGTCGATGCTGGTGCTGGTCATCCAGATCGTTTCCGGCATCTTCCTCACGATGCACTACAAGCCCGACGCGAACCTCGCGTTCGGCTCGGTCGAGTACATCATGCGGGACGTCCCCGGCGGCTGGCTGATCCGCTACATCCACTCCACCGGCGCGTCGATGTTCTTCATCGTGGTCTACCTGCACATGTTCCGCGCACTGCTTTACGGTTCGTACAAGAAGCCGCGCGAACTCGTCTGGATCTTCGGCGTGATCATCTACCTGTGCCTGATGGCCGAAGCGTTCTTCGGGTACCTGCTGCCCTGGGGCCAGATGTCCTACTGGGGCGCGCAGGTGATCGTGAACCTGTTCAGTTCGGTGCCCTTCATCGGGCCCGACCTGTCGGTCCTGATCCGTGGCGACTACGTGGTTTCGGACGCAACCCTGAACCGGTTCTTTGCGCTCCACGTGATTGCCGTCCCGCTGGTGCTGATCGGCTTGGTCGCCGCCCACATCCTCGCGCTGCATGACGTGGGCTCGAACAACCCGGACGGGATCGAGATCAAGAAGAACAAGGACGCCAACGGCAAGCCGCTCGACGGCATCCCGTTTCACCCGTACTACACCGTGAAGGATGCGGCCGGTGCGGTCATCTTCCTCGCGGTGTTCTCGGCCATCCTGTTCTTCGTGCCGGAGATGGGCGGCTATTTCCTCGAGTACAACAACTTCGTCCCGGCCGATCCGCTCAAGACGCCGCTGCACATTGCGCCGGTCTGGTATTTCACGCCGTTCTACTCGCTGCTGCGC
>CAIJLJ010000110.1 GCA_903821395.1 uncultured Solirubrobacterales bacterium
TCGTGCGCGATCAGCTCGAAGCGCTGCGCGCGATCGATGACGGAGATCTCGAGCTCGACTGCTTTGCATTTCCCCCGGGCGGCTACGCAGCTGCCGCGCGCGAACTTCGCCGCACCTACGCGGGGCAGCGCTTCGACGTTGTTCACGCCCACTTCGGCCTGACGGCATGGCCGTCACTAGTGGTTAACGCAGAGGTTCACGGGCTCACCCTTCACGGCACCGACTTGCGGCACCGGCGATCGCGGATCATCACTCACGCAGCGTTGCCGTTCATCGATCTAGTCGGCGCGGCCAGCCCTGACCTGGCACAGGCCGTCCCTGGCTACCCCAAGCGTAAGGTCGAAATTCTCCCTTGCGGGGTCGCCACAGACCGCTTTCTCCCGCTCGACCGTCAGGAGGCGCGCACCGAGCTGGGACTGAGGAGTGACGGTCGCTATCTACTCTTCCCGGCCGATCCAGCGCGACCGGCGAAGCGTTTCGACCGCGCCGAGGCCGTGGCGACTAGTTGTGACGCTGAGATCTTGTCGCTCGGTGGTATCGATCCAGAGCAGGTTCCGCTTTGGATCAACGCAGCGAACGCCGTGATCGTCCCATCCGACCGCGAGGGCTTTGGGCTTGCGGTGCTCGAAGCGCTCGCTTGTGAGGTACCGGTCTGCTGCACGCCGACAGGGATACATGAGGCAGCAACGCGCGGGGTCGACGGCGCGTACTGCCAGCCCTACGACGAGCGCAGCTGGCGTGATCAGCTACTCGCCAGTCTTGATCAGCCGGATCCTAGGATCCAGTCGCGGTCGCGAGCCGAGGAGTTCAGCGCGACGCAGATGGCCGAGCGCTTACTGGCCGCCTGGCGAGCGAAGCTAGACGTCCCGCTAGACTCGGCCGCTGCGCGCAACGAGGAGAACGGCAAGAGCACACCATGGGATTGAGCGACCGCATCTTCCGCCGGAAATCGGCTCAACCGAGCGCTGCAACGGGCACCGAGCAGACCCTCGATACGCCCCCGGCTGAGATTCCTGACGCGACAGTCATCGTCCCGCCTCCAGCAGGCGAACCGCAGACAATGATTGTGCCGGCGCCTGCGCCGCCACAGACCGAAGCGAGCCAGTTCCCACCTCCGCCGCCGCTTAAGGAACAGACGCCAGCCCGGTGGGAACAGCAGCCGGTTGCAGCCCCCGGCAATCTTCAAGCCGGCCAGGCAACCGAACCCGCACCGGCTGAGGCCGCGCAGCCATCGGCACCCCAGCGCCCAGGATTTCGTGAGCGCGGCAGACTGCGCCGACGCCTGCGCTACCTAAAGCAGGTTCGCGAGCTGGGCTACCGAGACCTCGGCGGGCTTGTTTTCGACCAGCACCGCTTTGAACGCGGCGACGAGGCACTGATAGAAGGCAAGGTGTTAGCGATCGAAACGCTCGACCGCGAGATTCGCGTGATCGAAGAGGTACTGCAGATGCAGACGCCCTATGCCGAACTGTTCATTCCCGGTGTCACTGCCTGCGCGCGCTGCGGCACCCTTCACGGCAGCGACGCCCACTTCTGCCCGCATTGCGGCCTCGCCTTCGGCGGTCCCACCTCGGTCGCGGGACTCGGCTCGGTCGGTGCCAACAGCATCTACGACGTCGGCCAGCAGCCTCCCCCAGCCCCAACGTCTAACGATCCGTTCAACCGGGCGCCAGGCGGCGACCCGACGGGCTGATCCCCAATGACTTCGGTCGTTAACCCGCAGTGGGCGTATGGGTCGCTTCCGTGCCAGCATTGCGGCGAGTGGCTCCACGCTCAGCAGGACTGGTGCCTTAACTGCGGCGACCCTGCACGAACCGTCATTGCGCCAACGCCGCGCTGGCGCCGTCCGATCTACGCACTCGTCGCCCTGCTCGCTGTGACGCTCGGCGTACTCGTGGGCGCCTTCGTCGCCGTCACCGACGACGACCCTCTGCCGGCGCGAACCACAACCCAGACGATCACCGTCCAACCGGGCGAAGCGCTCGCACCCGGTGTGACACCGGCGCCGACAACGACGAGTCCGGCCCCACCGACGGTCGTGACCACGACGCCGCCAGTGACAACCCCTTAAGCGCCCGCGCGGAAGACTGGGCGCTCGAGGACTGCTGCGGCGATCGCGGCAACCTGCGGCGCGTCCCTCTCGTCGGCCCCAAGGTTGGTGGATTCGCCGATCAATTCGCTGAGCACGATCGCGAGAGATCGAGCCAGAGCGTCGACGTCGTAGCCACCCTCCAAAACCAATCCAATCGGAACATCAACCGCTATCGCTGCACGATGAACCGCCCGCGCCATCTCCGCAAATCCACCGTCGCTCACCACGCAGCTGGCGAGCGGGTCATCGCGATGGGCATCAAAGCCCGCCGAGATGAGGATCAGCTGAGGGCTGAAGGCTTCGATCAGCGGCACTACAAGCTGCTCGACGAGTCCAACGAAGGCCCCGTCACCAGATCCTCCGGGTAGCGGACAGTTGACTGTGTATCCAAGGCCATCGCCGACGCCTTGATCGGATGCAGGGCCGGTCCCCGGATAGCAGGGGTACTCGTGGAGCGAGACAAAACAGACGCGCGGATCGGCAGCGAAAATCGCTTCGGTTCCGTTCCCGTGGTGGACGTCCCAATCGAGAATCAGAACCCGTTCGAGCCCGCAGTGTTCGATCGCGTGGAGGGCAGCGATGGCGACGTTATTGAAGAGACAAAAGCCCATCGCGCGATCGGCCTCAGCGTGATGGCCCGGCGGACGGTGAAGCGACGCTCCTACGTCTGCGGTCCGATCACAAAGTGCCTCGGCTAGAGAAGCCGCGCCGCCAGCGGCGTGCAGCGCTGCGTCGAGCGAGGCCGGGACCACAATCGTGTCGGCATCAAGCGGAGCCGACCGCGCACAGGCTGCGCGAAGGGCGTCTACATAAGAAAGCGGGTGCGCGCGCAGGAGCATCTGCTCGCCAGCCGCGGGCGAGTCGCAGCGCTCGTAGCCACACCAGTCGAGCCGCTCTAACTCGGCTTCGATCGCGACGATCCGCTGCGCCGATTCCGGGTGCGGCCCGGTGTCGTGCGCGAGCGAACTCGCGCTGCGGTAGATGATTCCCTTCACCTCCGGGTACCGTACTGAGTGGATGCCGAGGAATGAGCGGATCGATTCGGACTTGGTGGTAGTCGGGGCCGGCGCCGCTGGCCTCTATTCGGCGCTTACGGCGGCCAGTCTCGGAGCAAGCGTCACCGTAATCAGCGCGACGCCGCTCGCCCAGACGGCTAGCTACTGGGCCCAAGGCGGGCTAGCCGCCGCCCTCGGCGCGGACGATTCACCGGAGCTGCATCTGGCCGACACGGAGCGCGCCGGCCGAGGGCTAGTCCGCCGCTCGGCGGCCGAGGTACTCGTCAACGAGGCCCCGGAGATGATCGGCCGGCTCCAAGAGATCCGGATGCGATTCGACGCCGACAGCAGTGGTGATCTCGCCCTCGGCCTCGAAGGTGGCCATTCTCGCCGCCGAATAGTGCACGCCGGCGGCAGCTCCACCGGCAGACGCCTTGCCCGCCAGCTATCCGCGGCACTTGTGCGCGAGCCAAAGGTGACGATCCTCGAAGGCGCTCGCGCCAGCAATCTCTGGACCGAAGATGGGCGAGTGGTCGGCGTCGTCTGCGAAGACGACCGCGCAGTTAGAGCGCGGGCCACGGTTATCGCCACCGGGGGCGCGGCCGCGCTCTGGAACCGCACAACTAATCCGCCCGGTTCGATCGGGATCGGAATAATGCTGGCGCGGAGCGCGGGCGCCGCTGTGGCCGATCTCGAGTTCGTGCAGTTTCATCCAACGGCAGTCGTAGGCGTCCCCGGCCGCGAAGGTTTCCTGATCAGCGAAGCGATCCGCGGAGAGGGGGCAACGCTGGTTGGGCCAGACGGAGAGCGATTTGTCGATGAGCTGGCACCTCGTGACGAGGTTGCACGCGAGATCTGGGCGATGCTCGATCAACACGCCGTCGAGTCGGTCGGGCTTGACATGACCAGCGTTGATGCCGAGCGCTTTCCCAACATCAACGACGCGCTAATGCAGGCCGGCATCGACCCCAGCAAAGAACTAATCCCAGTCGCGCCTGCCGCTCACTACTTGATGGGTGGTGTTGTCAGCGATCTCAATGGCGCAACCACGGTCGCCGGCCTCTATGTGATTGGCGAGAGCGCCTGCAGCGGATTGCACGGAGCAAACCGCCTGGCTTCCAATTCACTCTCCGAGTGCATCGTTTTCGGTGCGCGAGCCGCGAGATCTGCACTCGACGAGCCAACGGTCTCTAGTGGCGAGCCGCCTTCCAGCGTTCCGCTACAGCTTCCGTCACGCGAAACGCGCGAGGCGATGTGGCGCAATGCCGGACTCGTTCGCGACCGTTCAGGCCTAGAACAGCTGCTCGAGGACCCGTACCCGCTCGCAGCGCTCGTGGCGCGCTGCGCGCTTGCGCGCGAGGAGAGCCGCGGAGCCCATTGGCGCAGCGACTTTCCGAGCCTCGATAGCGGTCTTGACTCAATGCACGCAGTGATTAGCGGCACTGATCCAGCGTTTGAGCACTGGCAGTAGAACCGGCGTAGTTCGTCGTCTTAACACGAACTACATAGAGCGGGTGTTTCAACCTTCACATGGAGGTCGAATACTCGTCTCCTGCGATCAGCGATGACGCAGGAGCGGGGGTAATTGCGAAGGATCGCGCCCCAAACCCACTCAGGAGCGACAAACCCATATGTATCAAGTAAGCAGAGGGATCTACCGCGAACTGTCACCAGAGATCGTCACAGGACGTGACGGTCACGAAGCAGTACTGCGGTCCAGCGAGCAAGCAATTGAGCGTCTCGCAACAGACCGCCACTACTTTGCAGCTCCGGCTCGCAGCTTGTTTCGCGAGATCCGCGTTCACTTCCCGATCCAGGCCCAGGCTCACGTCTGGGCAGTGGTACGCGACTACATGGCGGCAGCTGATGGGGCGATCGCGCAACTCACGACGCATGGCCGCGACGTCTTCGGTAACCGCCTGAACTGCCGTGCGACAACCCGCCGAGGCAGCTCGTGCCGCAGGGCACCGAGCAACGCCAACGGCTACTGCCCGTCGCACCAGCACCTCGCGATCACTGAAGACATCGATCTCGCTTCAGCGGCTTAATTGCCGCTCAATTAGGGCTCACAGATTCCGGTAGCGCCGATTTGCTGCTGTGTGTGATCGCGCACACAGCAGCTATGTGACGGCGCGCAGTGCCCATCACGAAATCCGAAAAAGCCCATTAACACGGCATTTACGCCGGTGTGCCTTATCGCGAGTATGGCAAAAAACCCCTAATTAGCAGGGAAATTTGCGATTTCGGCTGAGATTTGCGACACTGCAGTCAACGAATACCGCTGTTTTACGGCAATTGGGCCGCAAACACCGAGGTTTTCGTTAGATATCTCAGATGCCAATCGCAATCAAAGAATGGGCCGTCACCGTCCGAGCACTGTCGGAAGGTGAACAGCTGCTGATCTTCCGCACCGACGATGGCAGCACTGACGCTGCTCTCGAGCACGACCGCTTCTTCCTCTTCCCCACCTTCGAACACGCCAACAACGACGTAGTTCGTGGCGCCCATGTTCCAGAGTTGCGTCGCGCGCTCGAGGAAGGCGTCTGGCCCGACGGCGATCCGCCGATCAGCGCGCTGACACAACCGGGTGGCATTGAGCAGCCGGACCGCGTGCGAGTCCGCGCCTGGGCAGAGGTCGCCGGCGAGTACACGGTCACCAACCAGCGTGCGATCAGCGAACTCTCGCCGTTCTACATCTGGACCCCCGACTACGCGCAGAAGCGACTTGGCTGGCGCCGCGGCACCCCGCTACGGGTAACGCTGCTTCGCACTCACCGCATCCCACGGCCGGTCACGATCCGCGTCCGTCCCGAGCACGATTTCGGCCCCAACTGGCTGGAGATCACTCGCGAGCTCCCGTTTGAAGGAACTCCAGTCCTCTCTGACATCGAGTTTGGCCGCGTCCAAGACGAGATCGAATCGATCGTCTCCGGCCGCCGTATCGCGTCGCTCGTTTAGACCGACCTAGCCCCTAGAGTCGACTGCAGTCGCAGTTGAGCATCGTCTGCGACCTTCGCCGATGGCTTGGATCGAGACCCAATCACCTCACTTCGTCGCAAGGCACGCTGAGGGTGACGGCGACGAGCAAGATGCTGATGAGGTGCTCGAGCTGCTGGAGGGGACCCGCGAGCAACTAATCGATGTCTTTCCGGTCACTCCCGACGGCGTGACCGCTGTAATCCACTCCAATCCGCTCCAGCTCGCACTGGCGCAACCTGTAGCGGCCGCGCTGCAGCTCGTGACCTCTCCAGCCAGCCGCCGCTACGTCGCCGGCTGGTACTCACGGGACGAAGTCCACGTCCTTGCGCCCAGGTTGCTGAGCGCGCGCGCCTCAAGCGTCCCAGGCTCGCTGGAGATGCTGATGTTGACGCCCGCTGCGCTTTACGCGCAGCTTGTTGCCGGGCTCAGCAACCCTGGACTACCACCACCGTTCACGCTGCGCTCATGGCTTCACTCTCCAAACTGGGCTTGGCTGGCAGCCGGCGCCGGGCAGTGGTTCTCGGGCCAGACCGCGCATGCCCGGCCGGCGATCGCTCGGCGCTTGCGCGAAGGAAACCAACCGAGCTTCCCTCCGACGCTGCGCGATGCACAGCTACTCGGAGGCTCGGTCTTCGACCTGCTCGCAACCGAGTCGGGAGAAGCGGCTGCGATCGAACTGGCCACGATCGCGCCGCTAAACGAGCGCGAAGTCATATCGCGATGCTTCCCTGGCCGGTCGTTTGGTGACACCGAAGGGGTTTGGCGAGCACACCTAGCCCGTCTCGGCGGCGTCTAAGCGCTTCTTAGCGCCCGATCAGAGCGCCAGCGACAACTACGACCCCAACGACTACAACGGTGCTTAAAAGGCCCGCAAGCAGCTTCAGCGGCGACGGGCGGTAGCGCTCGTCGCCATCGTCCATCTCGGTCTGGAGTAAGACCTCTTGGGCTGCCGTTACAGCCGATGCCGCAACCAATAGATCGCGCGGGCCAGCAGCCAACATATCCGGCACATCGAAGCCGCGCGTGCGGCGCGTAATGCTCGGGATACCTTCTTCAAGCAAGAGGTTTGCGATCAGTTCAGCTTCGCTCTGGTTTCGTCCCGTCGCGACTACGTGCGGCTCGCCCTTGGTGTAGCGCGGGTCAACCTTCGACGCTTGCTCGCGCAGCTGCTCACGCGCCGACGCGGTTCGTTCAGCCATCGACTTCGACACCGACCTCTTCGATCACGCCGCCCTCACTAATCATGAATGACCGCGCCAGCGCCTCTGCGCCGCTTGCCAGGCCGACGATTAGCCACTCATAGCCCGGCCACCAGCGAGCGAAGTTGACGTCGGTCTGCGACGGGTAGGGCTCTGAGCGAGTGTGTGAGTGGTAGATCGCGGCTTGCCGGCCGGCGTCCTCAATCTCTAGAAGAAGCGGCGCCAACTTCGCCCCGTCGACCTCGAAGCGCAGTGGACTGGCCGCAAGATTTTCGAATTCATATGTGGCGACGGCATGCCCGTCTTCGAGCGCCACCAACCCGCAGCACTCGTTCGGCGCTTCACGCCGAGCGTGCGCGAATACCTGCTCAAGCAACGCAGAAGCGATGATCATCGTTGCCCGAGCGTAGCGAGCTATGAGCGGGGAGAGCTGATCAGTCGGTCTTGATGACCGGCTTTTCGTCGATCTCAGCGGCAGCAACGTCCGGCTTGCTCTCGCCTGAGATCGAGTCCTTGAATTCGCGCATACCCTTGCCGACCGAGCGGCCAACTTCTGGCAGCTTCTTCGGGCCGAGTACAACGAGCGCGATCACCAGGACGATGATCAGTTCCATAGGTCCAATGCTTGGCATCTTTTTATTCTACGCGGTCGCGCCGCAAAAAGTGAAGCTTGTTACCACCAGACGGTCGACTCGAGGTTTTCGACCTCGTCAACCGGCAGTGTGTATAGACCACTGGAGAGGTATTTCCAGCCGTCGTCGCAGACGATGAAGACAACGTTTCCTTCGTCCATTTCACTTGCAATGCGAACGGCCACGCGAGCAATCGCCCCTGACGAGACTCCTGCGAAGAGGCCCTCCTCGTCGAGCAGGCGGCGAGTCCAAACAATCGCGTCGCGATTGGTCACGAAGATTTTGCGGTCGAGCAGTGAGAGGTCAATGATCGGTGGAATGAAGCCATCATCCAGCGAGCGCAGCCCCTGAACCGGTTCGCCTTGCATCGGCTCGGCCGCAACGATCGTGACGCGGTCCCCTAGCTCTTCCTTGAAGCGACGTGCTACCCCCATCAGCGTCCCGCCGGTACCGAGGCCGGCTACGAAAGCGTCAACGTTGCCGTCGAGCTCATCGAGAATCTCGACCGCGGTGCCTTCGTAGTGGGCGCGCGGGTTGGCCTCGTTGCCGTACTGGTAGGGCATGTAATAGGAAGCATCATTGGCGGCCATCTCGAGCGCCATCGCGACAGCACCGTTGGAGCCTTGGTCGCCGGGCGAGTAGACGATCTCGGCTCCGTACATTTTCAGCAGCTCGGTGCGCTCTGGAGTGACGTTGTCGGGCATAACGACCTTGAGCGGATAGCCCTTCCGGGCGCAGATCATCGCTAGCGAGATTCCGGTGTTACCCGACGTTGGCTCGAGGATCGTCTGGCCGGGTGAGATCAAACCGTTCTCTTCGGCATTCTCGATCAGCGACTTGGCGACGCGATCCTTGATCGAACCGGTCGGGTTCATCGACTCCAGCTTGGCCCAGATGCGGACGCCGGGCTTCGGCGAGAGGCGCTTGAGCTCGATCAGCGGCGTGTTGCCGATCGAGTCGACCAGATCGGTGTAGCGGCCGGCGCAAGGCCGACGTTCAATCGGGGGAACGGCCATACTTCACAAAGGATAGCGGGTAATCGGCTTCGTTACGAAGCTTGGGCGCCGCCGGCCATTGCTGGCAAGATCACCAGCGAATCGGCTGCCGTTACAACGGTGGCTAGACCATCGAGAACGCGGACGTCCTCGTCGTTGAGATAGACGTTGACGTAACGGTTCAGATCCCCGTCCTCGCCAAAAAGCTGATCGCGCGTTGCCGGGTGAGCGTCAACGAGGTTCGAGAGCACATCGCCAACGGTCTCGCCGTCGGCATCTACTTCGCGTTCGCCGCCGACCGAAGGCCGCAGTACTGGTGGGATTCGAATTGTGGCCATTGCTTGGCAGCCTACCCAGAGGCGGCGCAGAACGCTTCGTAGTCAGGGAAGACTCCGAGTTCATCGTCGCCAATCTCTTGCGGGTCGCGTGAGCAGATCGGGCAATCAGGGTCCTGCCGGACCTTCAGTTCGGTAAAGGTCGTCGCGAGCGCGTCGTACATCAGCAGCCGCCCGATTAGCGGATCTCCAGCGCCGACGATCAACTTGATTACCTCGGTTGCCTGCAGCAGCCCCATCGTTCCCGGCAGCACGCCGATAACGCCATTGGCGCCGCAGGACGGTGCCATGTCGGCCGGAGGCGGCTGGCGGAACAGGCAGCGGTAGCACGGGCCGTGGCCGGGGGCGAAGACGCTGAGCTGGCCCTCGAAGCCAAGAATCGCCGCTGACACGACAGGAATACCTAGCCGAACGCTTGCATCGTTGAGCAGGTAGCGCGTCGGGAAGTTATCGACGCCGTCAACGATGATGTCCCAGCCCTCGATGATCTCCATGATGTTCGAAGCATCGAGCCGGGTTGGGTAGCCAACGACGGTGACGTCTGGGTTTAGCGCCTTGATCGTCGCGGTAGCTGACTCCACCTTCGGGGTGCCGATCCGGTCTGTCGTATGGATCACTTGGCGCTGGAGGTTGGAAAGGTCGACGACATCGTCGTCAACGATCCCGAGCGTGCCGACGCCTGCAGCAGCGAGGTAGAGCGCTGTTGGCGAGCCTAGTCCGCCAGCACCGAGCAAGAGCACGCGCGCATCGAGCAACTTCTGCTGCCCATCTGCGCCGACTTCCGGAACAAGGAGGTGTCTGCTGTAACGCTCGCGCTGCTCAGCGCTGAAGCTGCGTGGAATCTCTACCTCGTAGCCGCGGTCCTTCCAGAGCGTGAACCCACCGGCCATCGACTCGACGTCCTCGTAACCCATCCCGTCCATCAGCGTGTGGGCCCCGAGAGCCGAACGACTACCGGCAGAGCAGTAGAGAATTACGCGCTGCGAGCGGTCCGGAACGACGCCTTCGATGCGCATCTCTAGGAAGCTTCGCGGAATGTGAAACGCTCCCGGGAGGATCCCTGCCGCCAGCTCTTCGGTCTCGCGGCAGTCGATCACAACGACGCCCTCACCGAGCAGCTGCAGCACTTCGGATGGGTCAACCTCTTTGATCTGCCCCTTCACTTGGCGCAGAAGTTCACTACCTGACTGGCTCATCGCTTTACCGCCCGGGCTGTTGGAGTCGACTTCACTTCAGAAAGGATAGCGCCGCCGCTGCCGAGGGTGCGGGGCCTGCAACGGCCGCTGCCGCGTACGCTTGTTACTCGATGAACCCTCGCCTGCGGCTGACAATGATGGCCGGCGCCACGATCGTGCTGCTCGCGATCCTCGCCTTCCTGCTGCTCAGCGATCCGAACGCCAACAGCACTCGGCTACCGGCAACACGTTTTGCAGGTGCGCTGCGGCCCGACTCTCCCCCAGCGCGATTTTCGCTGATCAACCAAGACGGAAAAATGATCACGGCCGCTTCGCTGCGCGGCCAACCGGTGATCGTCGCCTTCATGTACTCGACCTGCCAGAACGATTGCCCGACGATGGCGCAGCAGATCCGCGGCGCGCTCGACCGACTAGGCAGTGACGTTCCAGTAGTCGCGATCAGCGTTGACCCGGCCAATGACACGCAGGCAAGCGCGCAGCGCTTCCTCGCGGCGCAGCACCTTGGCGGGAGGATGAACTTCTTGCTCGGCAGCGATCAGAAGCTCCAGCCGACCTGGCGCGCATTTGGCATCGAACCTCAACGGGCGGGCCGCGAGCACACAGCGATCGTTGTTCTGCTCGATGCCAGCGGCCACCAGAGGATCGGCTTCCCGCTAAGCGAGCTCACGCCCGAAGCGATCGCTCACGATGTACGGGTACTTCAGCGCGAAGCCACGTCGCAGAGCGCAGCCCAATAGCGGCTACGGCAGATCCTGCTCCTCGTTCTCGTCAAGCTCGCGTCGCGCCTCACGCCTGCTACTCCACCAAAGTCCAGCGCCGATCAGAATGATCGGCGCGAGGTAAAGCACGACGTGGTACCAGTGCCCTAGATGAGCCAGTGGAATGGTCACGACGCAGCCGCCGAGAGGAACCAGAGGCCAAGGCAGGTGAATGTGACCATCACCAGCAGCATCCAGTACTGCGAGCGGATTGCCACGCGCGGGTTCTCCCAGGTAGCGAGCGCTTTGTCGTGCGCCAAGACCAGCGCCGCCACGTGACCGATCACGAGTGCTGCGACCTGCGTGTACCAGATGCTATTTGCGTTTAAGACCGAGTAATCGATCGCCGACTGCGAGGTGCCAAAGATGTCAGAGCCGTTGCCTAGAGGGTCCGAGACAAGAAAGAAGCTGGCTTGACCTTGAATGACGAAGAGCGAGAAATAATGGGCGACAACGTAGGCGAACGCGATCGGAATGAGCGTGTGCGCGAAGCTGTGCGCTAGCTCCGCCGTCGGCGGCTTGCCTGAGCCCGTTCGATTCATGCCAACGACCGCCAGCCGATAAAGGCCGCTGACGATCCCGACGAGCATCAGCAGCCCGACCGTGTAGGCCAGTTCGACTGCCGTGCCAAGTTCAAACCCCACAGAGCAGAAGAGGTCACTCAGTCGCTGCGCGAGCCCGCTCGCCCCAACCCACACGCTCCCTTGAGAGAAACCATCAAAGCTCGTGCTTCCAATCATTACGCAGACGACCGCGACCGAGCCAGCGACCTGCGGCATTTCGAGCGCGCCCACCAGCGGTGCACGCAGGCGGCATCGTCGTCCTTGCCAGTCGAGCGGCGCCATCAACGCGAAGAGGCTAAACGCGACGCCGAAGCCGTCA
>CAIJLJ010000111.1 GCA_903821395.1 uncultured Solirubrobacterales bacterium
AGCGAAGGCCGCCGCGCCCGACCATCGCCTTGAGCACTCCCGGAAGCGTGCGACCTTGGATGTAGTTGCACGGTTCGGCGAGTTCGCTGCCGCGGCAGCGGACCGAGCCGATCATGAACTCTTGCCCTACGAGCGAGTTTAGTTCGATTCCGCTGGTGAGTAGGTTGCGACGGAGCGCGTTTGTCGGCAGCGCCAGATCGATTGTGGCTAGGTGGTCATAGGCCTCCTGCTCAATCAAGGTCAGGTTCTCGAAGCTCAGTTCGCCTGGTTCGTCGATGCAGTAACGGTCGCCCTCGAGCCCGCATCCGGTGATTGCGTTGACGGTGCCGAGCGACACCATCGGGGCTTCCGATACGGGGGTGATGTAGATCGCTTCGATCCGGCCGGAGGGCTGATCTGTCATCTGCGAATCGTACCGAGCGCTAGTCGGCTCGCACAACCCGCATGCCGAGGTTGCCTGCGCAGCTTTCCGGCGTGTTGTTACTGCGGGCATCGGTGCGGTAGCGCATGCAGTAAGAGGCATGACAGAGATAGGAGCCGCCGCGCTGGACACGCGGCGACTCGTCTGGCAAGTCGGGCCCTTGCGGGTCAACGGCATCGCTGAGCTCGTAGTAGCTCGCGCTGTAGGAGTCGGAGCACATCTCCCAGACATTCCCGGTCATCTCGTAGAGGCCGAAAGCGTTCGGCGGGAATGCCTTGACAGGCGCGGTTCCCGCGTACCCGTCAGCACAGCTGTTTTCGGCTGGGAACGTGCCCTGAAAGACGTTCATCCGGTGTTCGCCGCCAGGCTCAAGATCGCTTCCCCACGGGAAAGGCTTTCCGTCGAGACCGCCACGGGCTGCGTACTCCCACTCGGCTTCGGTTGGAAGTCGCGCTCCGGCCCAGCCGCAGAACGCAGTGGCATCGTTCCAGCTGATCTGCACAACCGGGTGGTCGCCGCGGCCTGAGATGTCGCTCTGCGGGCCTTCGGGGTGGCGCCAATCTGCTCCGTTTACCTGCCGCCACCATTCGGCTCGCTGCACCGCGCGTGTCGGCTCGAAGTCTTCCGGCAAGAACATTGTGAAGACGAACGACCAACCGAACTCTTCGGCCTCGGTCGTGTAATCGGTCTCGCCAACAAACTTGGCGAACTGATCGTTCGTGACCGTGGTCGGGGCGATCGCGAAACTCGTCAACGTCACTTCGTGAACGGGGCCTTCGCCGTCCTGCGGGTAGCCGTCGCCGCGGGGGTTGCCCATCCTGAACGAACCGCCCTCGAGCTCAACCCAATCGATCGCGGCAGGGTTCACGCCGCGCTCGCTTGCTCGGCCCAATCGCTGTAGAGATCTGAATAGACGCCGCCGAGGGCGAGCAGCTCATCGTGGCTTCCTTGCTCAACGACTCGTCCCTGGTCGAGGACGAGGATTCGCGTCGCTTGGCGAATCGTCGATAGGCGGTGGGCGATCACGATCGACGTCCTGCCAGCAAGCAGTCTGCGCAGCGCGTGCTCGATCGCCAGTTCGGAGTGAATGTCCACATTCGATGTCGCCTCATCGAGGATCAGGATGCGAGGGTTGGCTACGAGAGCCCGAGCAAAGGCAATCAGCTGGCGCTGCCCGGCTGAGAGCATCCCGCCGCGCTCTCCAATCTGCGTGTCGAGGCCATCCTCAAGCGATTCGATGAAGGGCCAGGCCCCGACCGCCTTTGCTGCGTCCTCGAGTTCGCTGCGCGGAGCGTCAGGGCGTGCGAATGCGAGATTGTCGGCGATTGTGCCGCTAAATAGGTAGGCCTCTTGCGGGACGATCCCCATCTGGCTGCGTAGAGAGTGCATCGTTACCGACCGAAGGTCGTGGCCATCTACGCTGACTGAGCCGCTGGTCGGGTCGTAAAAGCGGGCGATAAGTTTGGCGAATGTTGACTTACCGGCGCCAGTGGAGCCGACTAGTGCGACCGTTTCGCCTGGAGCGATCGTGATGCTCACATCGTCGAGCGCGAGCTTCGTTTCGCCCGGTTCTTCACCGCTACCGACACGAGGCTGATAAGCGAAGCTCACTGAGTCAAATTCGATTGCACCCTTGATCTGAGCGAGCTCCGTCGCGTCCGCGGCGTCGGTGAGGTCGGAGGGCGTGTCGAGCAGCTCGAAGATCTTGTCGAGAGCTGCCATGCCTGATTGGTAGGTCGTGTAAACCTGCGACAGCTGGGTGATTGGATCAAAGAAGCCGTTGAGCGCGGCGATGAAACCGACCAGCACACCGATCTCAACGTTGCCGTCGATCGCTTGGAGCCCACCGAAGAAGATCACCAAAACGACAGCGAAAGCCGCGATCAATTCGACCGACGGGAAGTAGACCGCGTTGAGATTGACGGTGGTCATGTTTGCGTCTCGGTTGCTCTCGTTTAGATCACGGAAGCGAGCGCGGTGAACTGGCTCCTGTGCAAACGCGCGCACAACGCGAACGCCGGAGAGCGTCTCCTGCAGGTAGCCAGTTAGCGAGCCGATTGTTTCGCGTGTTCGCTTGTAAGCGTCAGCACTGGCAATGCGGAAGAGCAGCGACGCAACCGCCATCACGGGGAAGATCAGGAAGACCAGCAGTGCGAGCTGCCAATCGAGCAGCAACAGAATCACAATTGAACCAATCAGCGTTAGCGATGCTTGGAAGAGGGTGATGATTGTGTCGGTGACGAGCGAGTTGAGGGCGTCAACGTCGTTCGTCATGCGGCTGATCAGCACGCCGGCTGAGCGCCGCTCGTAAAAGCCGACCGGCATCTGCTGCAAGTGAGCGAAGATCTGGCGCCGCAGGTCGGCGAGTGCGCGCTGGCCGACCCAGCCGACGAGGAACGTCTGGGCGTAGGAGCAGCCCCAGACAAGCAGCACGCTGACGATGTAGGCAGCAACGACCAGGTTCAGAACGCTCAGGTTGCCGGGGATGATCCCTCCGTCAATCGCCTTCGCCGCGAGCGGCGCGGGCGCCAGCGACGCGGCAACACCAATGACCAGTGCAATCGACATCAAGAT
>CAIJLJ010000112.1 GCA_903821395.1 uncultured Solirubrobacterales bacterium
ACTGCGCTTCTTGTTCGACGGGCGCCCGCGGTTGGGGTTACCGCCGCCGCTTGGCTTGCCGCCGCCGTTCTGGCCACCGTTCGGCTTGCTGCTGCGGTGGCTCTGGTGGGGGCTGTCGCCGACGGCGCTCTGGAGCTCATCGCTGAGCTTCAGTTGGCGCGTCATCTTCTTCATCTCGCCGAGCTGATCCTGCGAGACGAAGGTCACGGCGACTCCGCGTTCGCCCGCGCGGCCGGTGCGGCCGGTGCGGTGAACGTAATCCTCGGTCTGGCCCGGAGGGTCGAAGTTGATCACCTTTGAGATGCCGTCAACGTGGATGCCACGGGCGGCGACGTCGGTTGCGACCAGCGTCGTTACCTTGCCCTTCTCGAAATCGGCCAGTGCTCGCTCGCGCTGGCGCTGGCTCTTGTTCCCATGCATCGCTGCGGCCTGAACGTTCTCACCGGCGAGCCGCTTGACGAGGCGGTCGGCGCCGCGCTTGGTGCGAACAAAGACGAGGTTCAGGTCATGGCCGCTGCCAAGTTCGCTCACGAGGCTGGCGACGCGCGTGTCGTTGGTGACCTTGACGAAACGATGCTCGATGTCCGGCGCCTTCTGCGGCGGCGGAATGTGTTCGTGTCGGGCAGCGTCAGTTGTGTACTCCATCGCGATCTTGCCGGCCTCGCCATCAAGCGTGGCTGAGAAGAAGAGCGTTTGACGATCCTTCGGGCAGAGCGCAACTACACGGTCGACTGCCGGGCGGAAACCCATGTCGAGCATCCGGTCGGCTTCGTCGAGAACGAGCACCTTGATGTTGTCGAGGCTGAAGGCGCGGCGGCGGAGCAGATCCTCCAGCCGGCCAGGCGTTGCCACAACGATGTGCGACTTGGCTGCCGTGCGGGCCTGCTTCTCAAGGCCGACGCCGCCATAGACAGCTGTCACTTTTAGTGCGCGGGCGTGAGCGATTGGGTAGCTCTCATCAACGATCTGCGTTGCCAGCTCGCGCGTCGGCGCAAGAATCAGCGCCGATGGGCGCGGGTCTTCGGCCGAGATCAGATCGATCAGCGGCACCATGAAGGCGAGCGTCTTGCCGGAGCCGGTTGGCGACTTGGCAAGCACGTCTTTCCCGGCGAGCACGTCGCCGATGACCTTCGTTTGAATTGCGAAGGGCGCAGTAAAACCGCGCTCCTTCAGAGCGTGCGAAACCGCACTGGATACGCCGAGATCGGCGAAGGACTGCGTAGACATCTAAATACTCCTTGGTGTGCCCGCACCGGGAATGGAGCGGGGCGATTCGGGAGAGAACAACTGACCCGAACCGCCGTTGGTGGCGGGACCCAAGAAAGCTGACCTCCGTCCAGCAAGACGCTGAACGCACTAGAGACAGTAGCGCTCCACCTCTTCGCTCTCGGTAAGTTGCTGTCATGAGCAAGCTTCGCGAACGCGCCGAGCGCGAGATTGGGCCGCGCGTAATCGTCGCCGCATCAACGATCACCGCGCCTGCGCGAGCTGCCGCTGCGGCGCGCCGCGCGACCGGACGCTCAGGCCGCTTGGAGCTCTACTTCGGCTTTGACGACCCTGCCAGTGCCTTCGCGGTGATCGATCTGGAACAGCGCCTCCAGGGCCGCAAAGTGATCTTTGACCTGCTGCCGGTGGTCGAGCGGGGGATAAAAGATGACCCGGCGCTGGAGCGCAAACGGATCTACGGGATTACCGATGGCCGTCGTCTCGGGAGACGAATCGGTTTGACTCTCTCGCGCAGCGAGCCGATCGATCCGCAGCAGACAGCCTTCCTTGCCGGCTGGGTCGCCGCAGCGCCGCGCGGGGCTGCGCTGACGCGCTTCTGCGCTGCGGCCTGCCGCAGGCTTTGGTTTGAGAGCGATGGGCCGATCGAAGCTGAGCGCTACGAAGAGCTGTGGCGTGAGTGCTTTGGTAGCGCACCGACCGCCGACCAGGCCGCAGTTCGCGCTAACGAGAAGCAGATGACGCGCCGCGGCCCATATGAGACGCCGGCGGCCTCGATTGGCGGGCGCTGGTTCTTTGCTCAGGATCGCTCAGCGCAGATCGCCGACTGGCTAGATCAGCTCGGTTGGACGGTGAAGTGATGGCCGGCGCGCAGGTTGACTATTTCTACTCGTTCCGCAGCCCGTACTCGTACCTCTCTGCGCCGCGCGGTTTTGCACTCGCCGACGATTTCGAGATCGATCTTCACTTCCGCGGCGTGCTGCCGATGATGATGCGCGGTGAGTCGGTCCCGGTCGCCAAGCGGCTGCACACGATGCGCGACGTCAAACGCGAAGCCGATCGGCTGGGAATGCCGTTCGGGCGGATTCACGACCCGCTCGGCGATGGCGCGACGCGCTGCCTCGCGGTCAGCGAATACGCGATTGAGCAAGGGCGCGCAAGGGAGTTTGTGCTCGCAGCAGGCCTCGGAATCTGGGGCGAGGCAACAGATCCGGCGACCGATGAGGGGCTGAGGCGGATCTGCGAGGCCGCGGGGCTCGGCTGGGACGGATGTAAAGCGGCATTGAGCAACGAGGCGATCGCCGACCGCGTTGAGGCGAACACCAATGAGTTGGTTGAGATTGGCCATTGGGGAGTGCCGGTTTTTGTCTTCGAGGGCGAGCAGTTCTGGGGTCAGGACCGGATAGATGACCTTGCGTTCGTTCTCAGTGACGCCGGGCTCGCACGCCGCTAGACCAGTATTTTGCGCGCGCCGGTTGTTATTGACCGCCCGCGGCTCTAAGTTTTCGCCAAGACGTCAATCGGGGGAGAGTCAGTGTCAACTGAACAGAGCGCACCTGAGGTAGAAACGCCACGCAGCAAGGCTGTCTTCAGATGGGTGCTGATGATCGCGCTCGTGACCTTCTTCGCAGGGCTGCTGTTCGGCTACGACCAGGGCGTTATCTCCGGCGCCCTGAAGGGGATCAGCAACAGCTTCAAAGTAGGTAGCTTCGCGCAGGAGGTAATCACCTCTTGGGTCACGCTCGGCGCGCTTATTGCTGCGCTGGTTGCGGGTATCTCGGCCGACCGCTTCGGCCGTCGTCCTGTCCTGATGGCGGCAGGTGTTCTGTTTATCGGTGGCGCAATCATTCAGGCCGTCAGTCCAGGCGTTGAAGTACTAGCTGTTGGCCGCCTCGTAACCGGCTTCGGCGTCGGCTTCGCCTCCGTCATCGCGCCGCTCTATGCGGCTGAAATGGCGCCGCAAAGGATCCGCGGCCGGATCGTTTCGACTTACCAGCTGGCAATTACCTTCGGCATCTTCCTGGCCTACATCGTCGGTGACGTGCTCAGCTCGGCCGATTGGCGGACGATGTTCCTGCTCGCTGCCGTCCCCGGGGTAATTTTGATTATCGGCGTTTTCATCGTTCCGGAATCCTCGCGCTGGTATGTGAAGGTCGGGCGCAGCAAGGACGCTCGCGAATCGCTCGAGAAGGTCACTGAGCCAGGGGACGTTGATAAGGAGCTAGCCGATGTCCAAGCGCAGGTCGATGCCGAGGCCGCTGAGGGCGAGGCGAGCTGGGGCGAGGTCTTTAGCCCCCGCGTTCGCAAGGCGCTGATCGTCGGCGTCGGGCTGGCGATCTTCCAGCAGATCACCGGGATCAACGCGATCATCTACTACGCGAGCAAGATCTTCGCGAGCGCCGGTCTTGTCAGTACCCAGTCGCAAACAACGGCAACGCTTTATTGCGTTGGCCTGACGAACGTGCTTGCGACATTTATCGCCGTTGCCTACATCGACCGCTTCGGCCGCAGGCCGCTTCTGCTGATGGGGCTCGTCGGCATGTTTATCTCGCTCTGCGCTGTCGGGCTCGGCTTCGCGACTCAGTCAAGGCTTGACTCTGGCGCCGGAGCGTCGATCGTCGGAATCATCACGATGGTCGGGCTCGTCGTCTTCATCGCTTCGTTCGCCTTCTCGCTTGGTCCGGTCGTCTGGACGATCATCTCGGAGATCTATCCGGCCCGGGTACGAGGGAAAGCTGTCTCGTTTGCGACGGCGGCCAACTGGGGCGCGGCATTCCTCGTCGCTCAGTTCTTCCTAACGCTAACCGAGGGCATCGGCAACTCGGCGACCTTCTTCCTCTTTGCCGCGATGTGCGTGCTCGGGTTCATTTTCGTCTGGCGCTACGTGCCTGAAACGCGCGGCCGTTCGCTCGAGGAGATTCAGGAGATGTGGAACAAGGGCGGCTCAATCAAGTCATGGGACGAGACCGCTCCAAGGCCGTAGCTTGCTGATCGTGTAGCGAGAGTCGTGGCGCGCTAAGCGACGCGCTTGGCGTCGCGGCGCTGGCGTGCGCGCTGCTGCCACGGCGCCGGCGCCTGCGCGGGAAGCTCGCAGAGCTGCTCGAAGGTTCGCTCGATGTCGGTAGCAATTAGCTCGACGTCTGGCACCAGCGCGGCGTCTGCAAAGCAGCCAACGTGGAGCATCCCGCCATGCGAGATCGCACCGATTGAGAGCGCGTGGCCGTCAACCAGCGGCACCGCTGGCCAGATCGCTTCGAGCTGGCGGCCGATCAGTGAGAGCGGCTCGCTTGGGCCAGGCACGTTGGAGATAACGACTGTGAAGTGGGCGGCGCCGACTGCAGCTCGAACGGCCGCGCTGCGAACCGCAGGGGCAAGAAGGTCGGCGGCGCGGATTGCGGTGTCGAGCGTGCCCGCGTAACCGGCGCGCTTTAGCGTCTTTGTGCGGCGTCCGATCGTGCGAAGCACGCTGCCTGGGTCATTAGCGTTTAGCGGCAGCTCGACGACCATGATTGAAATCCGGTTGGCGTGGTCGGAAGCGCTCTCGCCCGGTTGGCGGACGGCGGTGGGAACGAGTACGCGAACACCGTCAGGCTGCTCGCCGCGGCGCGCCAGCGCCGCGCTTATCGCGCCGCCGCTAGCTGCCAGCAGGACGTCATTGACGGTCACGCCATGGCGCTCGGCAGCCTCTCGCAGCTGTGCCATCGGGATCGAGCTGAAAGCGGTACGCCGCCGCGCGCTGGCCGAGTTCTCAAGCGCAGTCCGCTGACCGGGCGTGAAGAGGCTTAGCAGCGCGGTGACGGCCTCAACGATCGGGCCAGGGCCGTTGGCTAACGACCGCACCAGCGTTGCCGCTACATCGCTACCGGCGCCGATCCGTGAAAGCGCGGCCGCTGTGAGGACCTCAGAGGTTGAGGGAGCATCTGCTGGCAGCCAGCTCTCAGTCGCCTGTTGGTCGGGCGCGGCAACTCCGTCGAAGATGATCGTCGCGATCTCGATTGCCGCGAGCCCATCAACGAGCGCGTGATGGGCCTGACCAATAATCGCGAAATTGCCATCGCTTAGCCCTGTGACGAGCTGCAGGCGCCAAAGCGGGCGGCGGCGGTCGAGGGGCTGCGACAGCAGCTCCTCGGCGATCGCGCTCAGTTCGGGCTGAACGCTGGAAGCGATCATCTGGATCACGTTCACATGGCGGTCGATCGCGAAGAGCGGGTCGTCTACCCAGTGTGGGTCGCCGATGCCGAGCGCCGGTTCGACGATGCAGCGCCGAAGCCGCGGGACGCTTGCGAGCCGCAGCTCGACGTGGCTACGCAGCTCTTCAATCGTTGGAGGCTGGCCCGCAAAGCGCATCGTCCAGCCAACTTGCATCGGCGCGCGCTCGGTCTCGATATCGAGGAATGCTGCATCGAGTGCGCTAAGGCGGTCGAAACTGGTCACGAAGCTCATACTTGCACGCTTTCGGGTCGAGCGTCGGCGAACGGTAGGCTCGCCGGGTGGAGCTGCTCAAGGAGTTCGATGTTGAGTGCGTGCGGGCCGAGAACCCAGGCCCGTTCACGCTTGATGGATCGAACTGCTGGCTGATCGGCCGCGACCCATGTTGGATCATCGATCCAGGTCCCCCGATCGACGCGCATCTTGATCGTCTGGCCGGTGAAGCAGCGGTCCGTGGCGGCGCCGGCGGGATCGCAATTACGCATGATCATGCAGACCACAGCGGTGGCCTCGAAGGGTTGCTGGCTCGGCTCGGCGACGTCCCGGTAGCCGCGGCTGAGATGGAAGAAGCCGGAGTGGCGTTGGCGGACGGCGACCAGTTCGGCCCGCTGACAGTCTTCGCTACCCCCGGGCACGCACCGGACCACCTCTCATTCGTTAGCGGCGCTGTGATCTTCACCGGCGATGCCGTGCTCGGCGAAGGGAGCGTCTATATCTCACCCGACGAGGGCGCTATGGCCGGTTACCTGGCGGCGCTCGATCGGCTGATCGCGCTCGATCTAGAGCTGCTCTGCACGGGGCACGGGCCGGCGCTCGGTAATCCGCGCGAGCGGCTGATCGAGTATCGCGATCATCGCTTGGAGCGCGAGCGACTGCTGGTGGCAGCGCTCGATGACGGGCTGCGTAGTAGCGACCAACTGCTCGATGCCGCGTGGGGTGACGTGCCGCCAATACTCCGGCCGGCAGCCGAGGCAACGCTGGCCGCCCACGTCGACAAGCTCGCGGATGAAGGGCGCCTGCCAGCGGGCGTGGAGCGCCCGTCGATTGGCGACTACGGTGGTCTTTAGCTAGCGGCCACTGGCCGCAGTGGTTTACGCCTCGATATTTGACATCACGTGCTTGACGCGCGTGTAGTCGTCGAACCCGTACATCGAGAGGTCCTTGCCATAACCCGACTCCTTGAAGCCGCCGTGCGGCATCTCGGCGACGATCGGAATGTGCGTGTTGATCCAAACGCAACCGAAGTCGAGGCCTTTTGCCATTCGCATTGCCCGGCCGTGGTCTCGAGTCCAGACGCTTGAGGCAAGGCCGTACTTGACGCCGTTGGCCCAGGCCAGCGCTTCGGCTTCGTCGCTGAACTGCTGAACGGTGACAACCGGGCCGAAGATCTCGTCTTGGATCATCTCGTCGTCCTGCTTGAGGTCGGCAACAACG
>CAIJLJ010000113.1 GCA_903821395.1 uncultured Solirubrobacterales bacterium
AGCGCAAAGGCGCTACTGCTGCGACCGCGGTCGCAGGCAGCTCAAGCGACTGAGCGCAGCCGCTTAAACGGCTCGCCTTCGCGCAGCTCGCGGACGATCGCCTCGACGACGCTGTCGCCGTCGACCTGCTTACCGTCGGTCACTGCGGCAATGCTCGCGCGCTTGCGCTCGATCAGCCGTGACATCCGCTCATCGATCGTCTCCGCCGCCAGCAGGTACCAAGCAGTCACCGCGTCGCGCTGGCCGATGCGGTGGCAGCGGTCCTCGGCTTGTTCGTGCATCGCGGGCGTCCACTCAAGTTCAAGGAAGGCGACGTTCGAGGCGCGGGTCAGCGTGATTCCCTGCGCCGCGACGCGCGTGGCGCAGACAATCAGCTGCGGCCCATCCGGCTCCTGAAACGCATCGATCGCTTTCTGCCGCGCGGCGGCGCTGTCGCTGCCGACGAGGTGAACGGCGTTCGGGAACCGTTCGATCACCGCCTGCTGCACTTCGCGGTGGCGGGCGAAGACGACGAGCGCTTCGCCGGAAGCGAGGAAGTCGTGGATCCAGCCGAGCGCGCCGTCGAGCTTGCCGCTACCGGCCAGCCGCTGCAACACGCCCAGCTGAGCGAGCCGTTCGGCGCGGAGCGTGGCGGCGATCTTGGCGTCGAGCTCGCTGAGATCGAGCGGCTGGTCGCGCAGCCAAGCGATGATGTCGGTCTCGGCCTTGCGGTACTCGGCGCGGTTGGTCAGAGCGATTGGCACGATGCTGCGGCGTTTGGCCGGAAGCTGAGGCAGCACGTCGGCTTTGACGCGGCGCAGGAAACAGTGGCGGCGAAGGTGCCAATGGAGCCGCTCCTCGCTGCGCGAGTGGTCGGGTCCGAAGCGTCGCGCGAACTGTGCGCCTGAGCCAAAGTCGTCGAGCCGGCCGATCACTCGGAGCTGCGCGATCAACTCTTCTGCATGGTTGAGTACCGGCGTGCCGGTCAGTGCGAGGCGCAGGCCGTCGTCGGGAATCACGCTTGCGAGCCTTCTCACGGCTTGGGTTCGTTTGGCTCGCGGGTTCTTGCAGTAGTGCGACTCGTCGATTATCAGCGCCCGCGGGTTGCGCCGCGCCAGCTGCTCGCCGTGGGCGGCGACGATCTCGTAATTAAGAATTGTGATGTCGGCTTGCGGCGGCACAGCCGATCGGCCTTCGACGACGGCGAACGAGCGGTGCGGTAGCCAGCGCTCGGCCTCGCGCGCCCAGACCAGCTTGATCGAGGCTGGGCAGACGACGACGACCGGGTAGGCGTCGTCTGCCTCGACGGTTGCCAGTGCCTCGATCGTCTTTCCGAGCCCTTGCTCGTCGGCGATTAGAGTGCGGCGCGCTTCGAGCGCGTAACGGACGCCGGCCCACTGAAATGGTTCGAGCGTGCCGCCGAGCTTCTCTGCGAGCCCTTCGATCGGCTCAGCAGTCGTCGCCTTCGACTGCTTGACGGCCGCCGCTGCCGCCGCGTGTTCCTCGCGCAGTCTGCGCAGCACCGGCCCGGCTTCGCCGGTTACGCCAACCTCATGTAGCGCGATGAACTCGTCGAGCTGCTCAACCAGCCAAGGGTCAATTGGCACCGTTCGCGTTCCAGCCGAGGCTGGCATCCGCTCAAAGGCGATTCCCGTCTCGCGATCCCAGAGAACGTTGAGACGCAGGTAATCGGCATCAACGCGCTTGATCAGCTCTAGCTGCGCGGGAGGAGGCTGGCGGCCGACCTCAAGCTCGGTCAGGCAGCGCGCCGCGCCGGCGTCGAGCCGCGCCGAGCGCTGCTCGCTCATCACCGCTGCGTTGGCCTCAGTCAGTTCAACTAGAAGCGCGCCGTCCTCGGCCTCGACCGAGCCTTCGAGCAGCTCGGAGGGCACGGTTCCGGCCCGTGTCGTCAGCGCCCACCAGCCGCGGCCGTTGTAGCGGCGCGTACTGACCATCCCGATCCACCTGCGCTCAACGGCGCGGATCCAAGTGTCTACCTCTTTGCTTGCCGTCAGCTCTGGAAAGCGGGCCAGCACGTCGGCCACGTGAAGCGCTGCCCAGTCGTCCGTCGGGGCCCACCATTCGCGCCGATCCCAATCGAAGCGGCGCTGCGGAATCGCCCGGACCAGCTCGACGATCTGAGCGTCGTAAGGAAAGGCGAGTACGACGATTTCACCGTTCTCATCGCTGTTTCGCAGCTCTACGTTCGCTCGGTCATCTGCCAGCTCCACCCGTTCAAGGTACCCCGGCAGCGTGCTGGGGTGGCACTGAGACGGTTGGTGCGATAAAGATGTACGGATGAACGATGCTGATTATCTAATCGTCGGGGCCGGTTCAGCTGGCTGCGTACTGGCCAACAGGCTCTCCCAAGATCCTTCGGTCAAGGTTGTGCTGCTGGAGGCTGGCGGCTCCAACCGCCACCCCAGCGTGGTGATCCCGGCGGCTTTCGCCGAGCAGTTCCACAGCAAGCGCGATTGGGATTTCACCACCGACCCTGAACCCGGCTGCGATGGCCGCGAGATCTTCATGCCGCGCGGCAAAGGTCTTGGCGGATCGAGCGCGATGAACGCGATGCTTTACGTCCGCGGCCGGCCGCTTGATTACGACCTATGGGAGGCGGAAGGCTGCCCGGGGTGGGGTTGGAACGATGTTCAGCCTTACTTCCTCAAAGCCGAAGACAACTCGCGCGGTGCCTCAGAGCACCACGCCGTAGGCGGCCCGCAGCGAGTTGAAGACGCTCGCTCCCCGCGCGCGCTGACACGGGACTTCATTGCCAGCGCGCAAGCAACCGGCATCCCCTTCATCGACGATTACAACGGTCCTGAGCAGGACGGCGTTGCAGAGGTTCAAGTGACGCAGCGCGGTGGGCGCCGCTGGAGCACCGCCGACGGCTACCTCAAGCCGGTCAAAGGCCGAGAAAACCTTGAAGTGATTACCGGCGCAACCGTGCAGCGGATCGAGCTCGAAGGGAACCGCGCCGTTGGTGTCAGCTACCTCGATAGCCGCGGCCGCGAGAAGCAGGTCGCCGCTTCGCGCGAAGTGATTCTCGCCGCCGGCGCGATCGGCTCGCCGCAGATCCTGATGGTCTCTGGGATTGGCCCAGCCGACCACCTTGCGGAGGTTGGCGTTGAGCTCCGTCATGACCTGCCGGGAGTCGGCGCCAATCTCCACGACCATCCTTCGCTGGTGTGCACTTGGGATCTTCCCGGCGGCGGCTCGCTGGCCGACGCAGAGAAGCCGAAGGCGATGTTGGAGTGGCTGCTGCGCCGCAGCGGCCCACTCTCATCGAGCGTTGCCGAAGCATTCGCCTTCGTTCGCAGCCGCCCTGGCCTGCCTGCGCCGGACCTCCAGTTCCATTTCGCTCCGGCCTACTTCGTCGACCATGGAGCCACGACCTACGACGGTCACGCCTTGACGATTGCGCCGGTTCTGGTCTCGCCAAAGAGTCGTGGCCATCTGAAACTCCGCTCAGCTGACCCGACGGCACCACCGCGAATTTTGACCAACATGCTGGTAGAGCCCGAGGATGTTGCGTCGATGGTCGCCGGCGTGAAGATCGCCCGCGACATTGCGTCGACCGGGCCATTGAAGGAGCTCTGCGGCGCCGAGCTGCTGCCAGGCTCCCCGGTAACCGACGACGAGGACATCGCCGCCGACCTGCGCCGCCGCGTCGAGACGATCTACCACCCGGTCGGGACTTGCCGGATGGGCAGCGACGAGGGTGCGGTCGTTGACCCACAGACGCGCGTGCACGGAATTGACGGCTTGCGCGTTGTCGATGCTTCGATCATGCCTCTCATCCCTGGCGGCAACACCAACGCTCCAACGATCATGGTCGCCGAGCGCGCCGCCGACTTGATCCTCGAGCGGGCTGCTGTAACCGCCTGAAGCAGTAGTGGTGGCCGCGCCGCGACCTAACTGACCGTTCGGTAAGGTCAGCTTCAGCGATCTCGATTGGAGCCTGATGGACCTAACATTCAACGAGTCTGAGAGCGCGTTCCGCGACGAACTGCGCGCTTGGATCAAGGCAAACCATCCCGGTGAAGAGCCGGCCGGAGAAGACGAGGGCTACGCCTTCCGCCGCGACTGGCAGCGCCAGCTTTACGAAGCCGGCTGGGCTGCAGTCCATTGGCCAACCGAGTTCGGCGGCCGCGACGCAACGCTGGTAGAGGCAGCGATCTTCAACGAGGAACTGGCCCGCGCCCGCGCGCCGTTCCCGGCCAACGTCCTCGGCCTGCTGCTGGCAGGCCCAACATTGATGATCTGGGGCACCGACGAGCAGAAGCAGCGCTACCTCGACCCGATCATGTCGGGCGAAGAGATTTGGTGCCAAGGCTTCTCCGAGCCAGAGGCTGGCTCCGATCTCGCTTCGCTGAAGTCAAAGGCCGTTCGTGACGGCGACGATTGGCTCGTCACAGGCCAGAAGGTATGGACCAGTGGCGCTCAGTACTCGAAGTGGTGCATGTTCGTAGCACGGACCGACTTCGATGCGCCGAAGCACAAAGGCTTGACCTATTTCATCCTCGACATGGAGCAGGAGGGGGTTGAGGTTCGGCCGCTGCGCCAGATCACCGGCGACCCAGAGTTCAACGAACTGTTCCTTGAGAACGCCCGGATTCCGGACGCCAACGTCGTCGGGGGAGAGGGCAACGGTTGGACAGTCGCCTTGACAACCTTGATGAACGAGCGCGCCGGCCTAGCCTTCGGGCTGCAGGTCGGGATGAAGGTCGCACTCGATGAGCTGACCGAGGAGCTGGCAGCCAGCGGCAAGCTCGACGACCCAATGATCGCCGACGAGCTTGGCGCACTGCACATCAAGTGCGAGATATTGCGCCTGACCGCTTATCGCGGCCTCACGGCAACGATGAAGTATGGCCAGCCCGGCCCTGAAGGGTCGCTGACAAAGTGGATGTGGTCGCAGGGCAACCAGGAGCTGATGCAGTTCGCAACTAAGGCGCTCGGGCCGCAGGCCCTCGCCGGTGGCTCGAGCTGGGGCCGCGCGATGCTGCGCTCGCGAGGCAACTCGATCGAGGGCGGCACGACAGAGGTGCTCAAGAACATCATCGCTGAGCGTGTGCTCGGCCTTCCGAGGAAGAAGTAGGGGCTGAAGATGAATTTTGACTTCACAGAAGACCAGCACGAGATCAAGCGCACAGCGCGCGAGTTGCTCGCCAAGCGTTCGGGCCTTGAACAGATCCGCGAAGCGGCCGAAGGCGACGCGTACGACGAGTCGCTCTTTACTGAGCTGCGCGAACTCGGTTGGACTGGAATCGCGATCGACGAGCAGTACGGTGGCGCGGGCCTCGGCGTCGTTGAACTGATGATTCTTTGCGAGGAGCTCGGCTACGCGCTCGCCGCCTCGCCGTTCCTCGCCAACGCGCTCGGTGGTCTGATGATCGAGCACGCCGGCAGCGACGAGCAGCGCGCCAAGTGGCTTCCGGGGATCGCATCCGGTGAAGCGACCGCGACCGTCGCGTTCGCGAGCGGCGGCTCCAGCGAGGTTGTGCCTGACGCAGATGGCGCAGCGGTGATTGCTTTGATCGAGGGTGACGAGGCAACGCTGGTTGCTCGCGCCGACGCTGACGTCGAGCCTGTCTCAACGATCGACCCAACGCGCCGTTATGCCCGCGTGAGCGCGAGCGGCGGCGAACCGTTGCCCGGTGACGTAGCGGGTGCGCTCGCGCGCGCCGAAGTCGCACTCTCAGCCGAGATGGTCGGGATTGCTCAGCGGACGCAGGAGATGGCGATCGAGTACGCCAAGGAGCGCAAGCAGTTCGACACGCCGATTGGCGCCTTCCAGGCTGTCTCGCATCGCTGCGCACAGATGTTGTTCGACACCGAGGGCGCCCGTTCAGCTACCTACTTTGGTGGCTGGGCAGCAGATGCCGATCAGTCGCAGCTAGCGCTCGCGGCCGCGATCGCCAAGGCCGCAGCGTCGGAGGCTGCGCTCTCTGTGACAGCTTCATCAATTCAGGTGCACGGCGGCATCGGCTTCACCTGGGAGGCAGACGTTCACTGGTTCTTCAAGCGCGCGCAGCTCGATGCGGCGATGCTTGGTGGCACCGGCAAGCAGCGCGCCCGTGTAACGCGGCTAACAGCCGATTCGCTGGCAACAGCTGGCGGCGCCTGATGCAGTTCGAGGTCAGCCCCGAAGGCAAGGAGCTTCGGGAGAAGCTGCTGCTCTTCATGGACGAGTGCATCTACCCGGCTGAGCCCGTATTCGCGCAGCAGATGGAGGCGGCCGGCGACCCTGAGCACCATCCGCAGATCGTCGAGGATCTCAAAGTCGAGGCTCGTAAGCGTGGCCTGTGGAACCTCTTCCTGCCGCACAAGACGGAGTGGACAGAGGGACTCTCTAACTTCGACTACGCGCCGCTGGCTGAGATCTCCGGACGGTCGATGGCGCTGGCGCCAGAGGCGATGAACTGCGCAGCCCCAGACACAGGAAACATGGAACTCTTGACCGAGTTCGGTACGCCGGATCAGCAGCAGGAGTGGCTGCGGCCGCTGCTCGAAGGTGAGATTCGCTCCTGCTTCTCGATGACCGAGCCCGACGTCGCCTCCTCTGACGCGACCAACGTTGAAACGTCGATTGTCCGTGATGGCGATGAGTACGTGATCAACGGACGTAAGTGGTGGAGCTCCGGCGCTGGCCGCGATGACTGCAAGTTCTCAATTGTGATGGGGAAGACCGACCCCGAGGCTCGCGCTCACGCACAGCAGAGCATGGTGATCGTCCCGCTCGACACGCCCGGCATCACGCACGTGCGCAACCTCACGGTCTTTGGCTACCTCGACCGCGAAACGCACGCCGAGCTGCTTTTCGAGGACGTTCGCGTTCCAACTTCGAATCTGCTCGGGCCAGAGGGCGGCGGCTTCATGATCGCGCAGGCGCGGCTTGGGCCAGGGCGGATCCACCACTGCATGCGGCTGATCGGTATGGCTGAGCGGGCGCTTGAGATGGGTTGTCGCCGCGCGCTCTCGCGCGAAGCGTTTCGCAAGACGCTTGCCGAGCAGGGCGTAGTTCAGGATTGGATCGCCGAGAGCCGGATTGCGATCGACCAAGCACGACTGCTGACGATGGACGCTGCCTGGCAGATGGATACCGCTGGCAACAAGGCGGCGCGGAACGCGATCTCCTCGATCAAAGTCGTTGTGCCACGTATGACCTGCGACGTAATCGACGGCGCGATCCAGATCCACGGCGGCGCCGGAGTCAGCGATGACTTCCCGCTGGCGGCGATGTACGCAGGTGCGCGCACGCTGCGGATCGCCGACGGGCCCGATGAGGTCCACAAGATGGTGATCGCTCGGCGCGAGCTGAGCCGCTACGCCGAGTAGCTAACTGCGGAGGCGATCTAGGGCCGCGCAGGTGAGCTTCGCCAGCGCTACCCCGATAAGGCTTCCGGCGACCACGTCACCGGGGTAGTGGACCCCCGTGTGGACTCGTGAGTAGGCGACAAGCGATGCTGGGATTGCGAGCGCAGCGCCGGCCGCGGGAATCACTTGGCCAGCTCCGACTGCGAATGCGAACGCCGAGGCCGAATGGCCGGACGGAAACGAGGTCGAGCTGGGCATTGAGACGTGACGGGCTTCGATGACGCCCGCCGCAACGCGGTCGGGGCGGCGGCGGCTGCTGAGCGGCTTGATCGCGAGGTTGACGACCGTTGATGCGACGGTGACCGAGGCGATCCCGTAGAACGCGGCCCGCCGCCCGCGCTGGCCACCGAAGAGAGCTAACGCTGCGGCGCTGGCAACCCAAGGCTTCGAGAGGTTGGCGGCGTCAGATATCAGCGCTATCGGGCGGTCGAGCGCTGGAGTGGAGCTAGAAGCAATCGTGGCGTAGAGCGAGGCATCGGCACGGTGGAGGCTGGCTAGCCAGCCGCTCGCGCTTGGCTCCGGTTCCGGATTGGGGGTGGCTGCGGACACGAAAGGCGATCTTAGGGGCCGCAGGCCGTAGGATCTGCGCTGTGTCAACCAACGAAGCTTCAGTTGTCCTTCTCCGCCACGGCGAAACCGAGTGGTCTTTGAACGGTCGCCACACCGGCCTCAGCGATATTGAGCTGACCGAGAACGGCCGCAACGAGGCGCGCGAGGCGGGCAATCGGCTTGCGGGTATGGAGTTCGATCACGTCCTCACAAGCCCGCTCAAGCGCGCGCGGGAGACCTGCGAACTTGCCGGCTACGGGGCAGGCGCACAGACAACCGACGAGCTCACGGAATGGAACTACGGCGAGTACGAAGGGATCACAACGGTTGAGATTCAGCAGAGCCGCCCCGATTGGTGGCTCTTCTCCGACGGCTGCCCGGGCGGCGAGAGCGCAGTCGACGTTGGCAATCGCGTAGACCCCCTGATCGAGCGTGCCCGCGAGGCCGGTGGCCGCTGGCTTTTCGTCGCGCACGGCCACGTGCTGCGCGTCGTTGGTGCGCGCTGGGCCGGCCTGCCGGCCCACGATGCCTCAACTTTGCTGCTTGGGACGGCGGCGATCTGCGTGCTCGGATACGAGCATGGCCGCCCGGCGCTAAAGCACTGGAACGACACCGGGTCGCTCTCCTGACCGTGCTCTGCACCTCTTGGGGCCGATGAGATGAAGACGACGTTTACCGAGCTGCTGCCGTTGGCCGCGGTGATCGCAATAAGTCCGGTACCGATTCTGGCCGTGATCATGATGCTCCTGACAGACCGCGAGCGCGCCAATCCACTCGCCTTCCTGGCCGGCTGGGTCTGCGTGCTCACTGTGATCGTGTCGGCCGCGCTGCTCTCGGGCATTGATTCGATCAGCACTACGCCGTCGGAACCTATTGCCGTGGTCTTCATCGTCGTTGGCGTCGGCTTGATCGCGTTGGCGGTTCACGAGTGGCGGCTACGACCCAAACACGGCGAGCCGCACAGGATTGAACCGTGGATGAAGTTCCTGCACACGGTCACGCCGCCGCGAGCTTTTGTGCTGGGAATTGCGCTCGTTGTGATCGCAGTCAAAGACCTCCTCTCTGCGGTCCAGGCAGGCGCAATAATTCACGGCGACTCGCTGCCAGCGCTGCAATCTGTCGTGGCTGTGATCTTCTTTGTTGTCGTTGCTTCATCGCTGATAATCATTCCGATCGCGGTCGCGGCGGCTTTTGGCGAGCGGGCGCTACCGACCCTGCACCGTTGGCGCCATTGGCTCGAGCGCCACGGTCGTTTGGTACTTGCATGCCTCTTCACGTTGATCGCATTGCTGTTGCTGTTGCAAGGGATAAGCGCGCTCACTTGAGCGATACCGTAAGCCGCGATGTCGACGACCGAGCGCCCGCCAAACCTGATCCTGCTGATCACCGATCAGCAGCGCGCAGTGCAGCACTGGCCTGACGATCAGGCGTGGCTCGATCAGCTAACGCCTAATGACGCCGCACTGCGGGCAACCGGTGTTGATTTCACGCGCGCCTTCACGGCGACGGCGATGTGTTCGCCCAGCCGAGCATCGTTTCTCACTGGCACCTACCCGTCGCGTCACGGCGTCACGCTGACGCTGGTAGAGGGGGAGATTTGGCCGGAGCTTGAGAACGCCGGCGCGTCGCTGCCGCTGGCAGCCAAGGCGGTCAAGAGTGGTGCCGTCAGCGTCAAGCGGATGCTCAAGAGCCTCGGTCGCTCACTTTTGCGGGTGGGTCCTAAATCCGGCAATGAGCCTGAGCTACCCCCCGGCATCGAGACTCTGGCAACGATGCTGGGGCGCAGCGGCTACCACGTTGCGTTGCGCGGCAAGTGGCACCTGACGAAGCCCGTTAACGGCACCAACTGGACTGCTGAGGACGGCGATCGCATCGAACGTGACTACGGCTTTGCCGGCTGGGAGCCACCGGACGCCGGCGGCGACACCCTTCCCGAGACCTTCGGCGGCGGCGACGGGGGCCCGGCCAACGGCGGCTGGGACAAGGTCTACATGGATCAGGTGGAGCGCTTCCTCGCGCAGGAAAACCTGCCTGAGCCGTTCTGTCTCGTCGTGTCGCTGATCAATCCACACGACGTACTTGCCTACCCGACGAGCTTCCGCGTCGGTGGCTACCGGCGCGAGGATTTCGCCGATCTCGATATTCCGCTGCCGCCAACGATCGATGAGTCGCTTGCCAACAAGCCGGGCGTCCACTCAATGGCGCTGATCGGCATGGCGGCCTACCTTGGCCCGCTAGTTAACCGCGATGAGGAGCGCGACTACGTCAATTTTTACGCTCATCTGCAGCGCGTGGTGGACCACCAGGTCGGCCGTCTGCTGACGGCGCTTGGCGACGCCGATGACCCAACCTCGCTGCGATCACGGACCGTCATCGCTCGAACCTCGGACCACGGCGACATGGGGCTCTCGCACGGTGGCGCGCGCCAGAAGATTTTTAATGCCTATGAGGAGACGATCCGCGTGCCGCTCGTCTTCTCCAATCCGATCTGCTTCCCTAAGCCCGCCGCTACCGACACGCTCGCGTCGCTGATCGACCTGGTCCCGACCTTCTTGGGTATCGCCGGCGCAACGACCGACAGTCAGTTGGATGGGCGCGACCTGACGCCAGTGCTGGCCAGCTTCGCAAAGCCAGGCGCGAAGCGGCTCGAGAAGAGCGGCGTCAACTTTGGCCCGATTGTCGACAGCGCTGCAGGCGCAGACGAGATCCGCGACCACATTCTCTTTACCTATGACGATCACCAGTCAGGCACTGCGATGCAGAACGGCTCGGGGCAGCCGAACCGCGTTCGCTGCGTACGCGACCGGCGCTGGAAGTACGCCGTCTATCTCGATCCGGATGGGGTTAAGGGGCCGGAGTACGAGCTGTACGACCTGCGCCGCGATCCAGAAGAGACTTACAACTTGGTCGACACGCGCACCGGTCGTCCGCGCTCGCCCCGCGCTGCCCGCGAGCAGCCAAGGCTCTCTGCGCTGCTGCTTGAGGCCTGCGAAGAGGCGGGAATGACGTCGCCAACGCTGCCCGCTTTGCCCTGACCGCTCGTCACGCGACTAACCTGACCGGCGTGAACCCGATCATCAAGAACGCCCCTTTGGCCCCGCTTACGAGCCTGCGTATCGGCGGGGCGGCAAACGAGCTCTGGACTGTCGATAGCGAGGCCGAGTGCGTTGAGGCGCTCCGGCAGCTTGATCAGAGTGGTGAGCCCTTCTTCGTGCTCGGGGGCGGCAGCAACGTGGTTATCGCGGATGCCGGATTTGCTGGGACTGCGCTGAGGCTGGCTTATGAAGGCGCCGAGCACACGCAGCGCGACGGCGAGACCTTCGCGATCGATGCCAGCGCCGGTGATGACTGGAGCCTGCTCGTTGATGCGCTCGTCGAGGCAGGGTTGAGCGGAGTCGAGTGCCTAGCCGGAATTCCGGGCTCAGTTGGCGCGACGCCGATCCAGAACGTTGGCGCCTACGGCCAAGAGGTCGCGACGACAATCGAAGCGGTACGCGTCTACAGGCGCAGTTCGAAGAAGGTCGAAGAGTTGACTGCAGCGCAGTGTGGCTTCGGCTACCGCAGCAGTGAGCTGAAAGGCAACACCGACCTGGTTGTTCTAGGAGTTCGCTTTCTGCTCGAGCGCTCGCAGCTAAGCGCCCCGATCGCCTATCGCGAGTTGGCCGACAAGTTGGGTGTTGAGCTTGGCGAGCGAGCCGCGGTTGAAGATGCTCGTGCTGCCGTACTTGAGCTTCGCCGCGCGAAGGGGATGGTGCTCGACGAGCATGACCATGACACCTGGAGCGCTGGCTCGTTCTTCACCAATCCTCTGCTCACCCCGGATGCCTTCGCACGGCTCGAGGACCGCGTCGCCGAGCACCGCGGCGACGGCCCGCCACCGCCAAGGTTTGATGGCGAGGGAGGACTGCTGAAGAGCTCTGCGGCCTGGTTGATTGAGCAGGCCGGTTTTAGTCGCGGCGAGCGCCGCGGGCAGGTTGGAATCTCTTCCAAGCACACGCTTGCGCTGACCAACCTTGGCGACGCCAGTGCTGCCGAGCTAATCGACTTTGCGCGCGAGATCGCTGACCGCGTCGAGACGATCTTCGGAGTGCAGCTTCGGCCGGAGCCAGCCCTGATCGGGATCGAGTGGTGAGCGGCGCAGCTTAAGCTGGGTCGGTCTTCTCGTCGCGCGCAGTGACGCGCGCGAGGTTTACCTCTTCGCCGTCCTTCGTGTCGGGGTAAACAACGTAGGCCAGCGGTGCGCCACCGAACCAGGTTGCGTTCTCGCCGTCGCCAACGAAGATCCCCGGGCGCGCGCTTCCATCGCCCTGCTGAACCCAAACTGCTTCGCCTTCTTTGAATAGTGCCATCCACTTATCTTGGCCGATCGGGTAGATCGCCGCGCTGACGTATCGCCGCCAGAAGGGTTTCCGGCGGCGACAGTCCTATTGTCTGCAGGCGATGAGTGCTGCGAGCGAACCCCAACAGGCACAGCAATCGCGCCTGCGTCGCAATCGCGGAGTCGCTGCGATCTGCGTCTTGGCTTTCGGCTGGGCGATGGTGATGCAGTCGCTGGGCTGGGCGCAGACGTCCTACTTCGCCTTCGTCAAAGCGCTCGGCGACGGCACGGCGCAGATCGATAAGTATCAGTGGGAGACGCGCGACAAGTCGTGGATCAATGGCCACTTCTTCTCGGTCAAGGCTCCCGGCTTGCCAATCGTGATGACGCCGGTATACGAGCTCCTGAAGCTTTCCGGGGCCGAGGGCATCTCTCGCTCGGCGGCAGCGCACGCACGCCACCACGGCGCAAAGCTCTGGACTTACAAAGCGCTCAACATCTCGGCGTACGGGTTCAACCTGCAGCGCGCGCGAGCCGTTCCGTATCAGCTTGAGGTTCAAGCCCCGCTCGTCTGGGCGCTAGGGCTTTTTGGGTCGCTGCTGCCAGCGCTCGGTTTGTTGTTCCTGATCCGCTCGATAAGTGAACGAATACGACCCGGCTACGGGACCGCGGCAGCGCTGACGCTTGGTATGTCGACAATGGTGATGGTCTTCGCTGGGCAGTTCTTCGGTCACATTCTCGCCGCCTTACTTGCCTTTGGCGCCTTTGCGTTGATGATGAGAGAGCGGCGCGGGCCGCCGCGGCTGTGGATGGTTGCGCTCGCCGGCCTGATCGCCGGGTTGGCCGTCACGGTCGAATATCCGATGGCCGTGGCTGGGGCTGTGGTCGGGGTCTACGCGGTTCTAAGGGGCGACTTGCTCGCTGGCGAGAACCGCGTCTGGCAGCTGCTGCGGCGCGCGGGCAGCTATTCGATCGGCGTACTTGTTGGAATTATCCCCGTGCTCGCTTACAACCAGTGGGCGTTTGGTTCTCCAACGACGATGTCGTATAGCAACGCCGTCGCCAATCAAGGGTTCAGTGGCCACGCAACGCTCGGCCTCAATTCGGGTGGATTCTTCGGAATTGGTGTCCCTGACCCACTGGCTTCGCTTGAGCTGCTCTTTGCGCCGCGCGGAATCCTCACGATCACGCCGGTTGTGCTGGTTGGTCTTTACGGCGTCTGGCTGCTTAGAGACCGTGGCTACAAGGCTGAGGTAAGAACAATTTTCGCTGTCGTCGCGCTTTTCTTCATTTACGACAGCGGCTACTGGCTTCCATTCGGAGGTGGCAGTCCCGGCCCACGGTTCTTGATTGCGACCCTGCCTTTTCTCGCGCTCGGCTTCACCGAGGCATGGCGAAAGATCCCGGCGACGACGCTCGTGCTCTCGGCCTGTGGCTTTGTGTTAATGACGACGGCCTCTCTGACCTATCCGCTGGTCGGGGCGGGCAACCTCTTCGAGTGGCGTCAGCGGGCGCTGGATAACACCTTCCAACACACTGTCTTCACTGCCTTTGGTTTTGGTAACGGTTGGATGACGATGATTCCCGTTCTCGCCGCTTTTGCGGCGGCGATCTGGCTTGGCGCGAGAGCGACAGGGCCGCTCGCTGTTCGCGCTGACACCCGGCTAGCGCTCGGTGCGCTCGCGGTCTGGCTAGTGCTTGCGACAGCGCTGTCGAGGCTGCTCGGCGAACGTCATTCCTTCGCAGGACTGCCAGATCGCGTCAACCACGCAGGGATTCCGATCTCGGTTGTCTTTGCTGCCCTGGTAGTTGCCCTGGTCGCGCTATTTCTGGCGCGCCGCGCCGAGCGGCTTGCTAGCCAGGGGCCGCAGCTTCAGGATCAGCAAGGGTCTGCGCCACTCTCGGCTGAAAGCTGAGCTGGCAGGGATTCGCAGCGCGGCTCTGGTCCAGATCTCAGAGCCACTTTCGGCGGTGTCAATTACAACCGTTCTGACGCCGATTCTGCGCAGCGTCGCGATCGAGTCGGGTGCTTGGAGATGATCGAGCTTGCGCAGCGTGTGCCGGAGGAAGAGCGGCTCGAAACTGGTGCGTCCGTTCAGCATCGGCGGGAAACCGGCAGTTGACCAGAGCAGGTAGCGCCGGTTGTCCCAAGGGCTCGACGGCAGCTGAAGCAACGGGGGCTGAAGCCCGGCCAATCCCGCCGGTGCTACCGGCACACGGGGGTGGGGGTAAACAATTCCCGAACCTTCAACCAGAACAACGAGCGTTAGCAGCGCTGCGGTTGTGGCTGCCAGCGACTCGCGCCGCCAGCGCGTTGCCGCGGCGGCGGCGACTCGCGCAGCACCGCCGGCCGCGAGGAGCGCTAAGGGCAGCGTTGTGATCGTCTGCAGTCGGCCAGAAACCCGAATCCCTTGCCAGCCGGGGAGGAAGTGATAAAGGAAGTGGTACGGGAGGTACACCCCGATCCCGGTCTGCCTGAAGCCAAGAGAGCAGAGCGCCGATCCGGCGGCAGCGACTAAGAGTCCGATCCGTAGCCCGCGCGGATATCCGCGCCAGCCGAGACCAATAGCTACCAGCAAGAGAATTGCCAGCCCAGGGAAGAGCGTCTTCTCTGGTGCCGCAGCCATCCCAGCGCGAATCGGCTCAGTGATTGAGCCCCAAATCAGGTTCGTCTCCGGTGCGGCGATGAAGCCGCGCAGCGGCGGCGAGTAGTAGTTGATGATCTGTGCTGAGCGGTGCGCTTCCGGATGAGCTGCCAGCACACGCAGGTATGGGCGCGAGAGGACAAAGCCCACAACCGCCAGCAATGCGCAGCCTGTCAGCGTTGCGATCACAACCCGCCGCGGCGGAAGCGGCCGCCCTGCTCGCCACCAGAAGATCCCGACAACTGCCCCAAGCAACATCAGCAGGTACAAGAGCTGCAGGCCGAGCGAGAAGCCCAGCGAAAGCTGCCAAGTGGCAACCGCCCAGCCGGCGAAGATCAGACCAGCAGATTCGCGCCGGTAGCCGCGAAGTAAGAGTGCAATCGTGATCGGGATCCCTCCGCTGGAGATCACGTGCAAATGACCGCCCTGCTCCATTCGCCAAGGCGCGTATGCGTACGCGGCTCCGGCAACCAGCGCTGCCCAGCGCGGAGCACCGAGCTCACGGGCCAGCAGGTAGGCGCCAAAGAACGGGAGCGCGAAGGCGAACAGGAAGAGCAGGTCGTAGCGGGCGACCGCGGCCTGCGGCCCGGAGCCGAATAGGCCCGCCGGCGTATATCCGATCAGCGCATCGGAGTAGGCGAGCGTGTCTGGCTGCGGCCAGAACTGGTTGCTTTGAAAGAACGAAAGCGGCTGGTGCAGCAGCGCGTAGCCGTCCCAAGCAACCTGCCAAGACTGCGGCAGCGGGTCGCCGAGGTCGAGCGGAATGTCGGTTCCTAGGTGCAGTACAAGGGGCCAGAACTGGATCACCGCGATCAGCAGCGATGCGAGCGCCACAAAAGTGAGCTCGCGCCCGCTGAGGCGCGGAGATTTTTTCCACCATTCGGTCATCGTCGAAAACGGAGGGTATACGCGACAGCGTTTACCGAATGGTGACGGCAGCTTCGCGACAAAACGAATAGTGTCGGCATCAATGATCTTTGCTGTGGGTGTTGATCACGCGGGAGCCCCGTTGCACGACGTTGCCACCTCGACGCTGGTTGAGCTTGGGCATACCGTTGTCGACCTCGGTCAATGCGACGACTACCCCGACATGGCACTCAAGATGGGCAAGGTAATTGACGCTGGCGAAGCGGAACGAGGCATTCTCGCCTGCGGCTCTGGAGCCGGCATCGCTGTCGCTGCATCAAAGCTGCCTGGGATCCGCGCCCAGACGATTCACGACACATACACGGCACACCAGGCCGTTGAGCACGATGCGGTCAACGTTCTTTGCATCGGCGGCCGGGTCATCGGCAGCGAGGTTGCTCGCGAGCTAGTCCGCACCTTTGCGCAGGCCGAGGTCAGCGATGAACCGCGCCACCTGCGTCGCCGCGCAAAAGTTGAGTTGATGGAGTTTGAAGGATTAGATGCCAACCTCGAAGGAGATAGCTAATGCAGATCGGAATGATCGGCCTCGGCCGGATGGGTGCCAACATGGTCGAGCGACTGATGCTCGACGGTCACGATTGTGTCGTCTTCGATCCCAACAAGGACGCCGTTGACGCGCTCGTCGCGAAGGGTGCCACCGGCGCCGAATCTGCCGCCGACATGGCGTCGAAGCTGAGCGCTCCGCGCGCTATCTGGCTGATGGTCCCAGCCGGCATCGTTGATCCGGTGCTGAAGGAAGCCGTCGATGCGCTCGAATCGGGCGACCTCGTGATCGATGGTGGAAACAGCTACTACATCGACGACCGCCGTCGTGCCGCTGAGCTCAAAGAGAAGGGTCTCCACTACGTCGACTGCGGCGTTAGCGGCGGCGTTTGGGGACTGACAGAGGGCTACGGCCTTATGGCGGGCGGCACCGATGAGGCGATCGCGATGATCTCACCTGTGTTGCAGTCGCTTGCGCCGGGTGTTGATAGCGCTCCGCGCACACCTGGCCGCACCGGCGACCCGACCCCAGCCGAAGAAGGCTGGCTGCACTGCGGCCCTTCGGGCGCAGGTCACTTCACCAAGATGGTTCACAACGGAATTGAGTACGGCCTGATGGCCGCTTACGCCGAGGGCCTCAACATTCTCAAGCACGCCAACGTTGGTAGCGGCACGCAAGAGGTTGATGCTGAGACGACTCCGCTGCGCAACCCCGAGAACTACCAGTACGACCTCAACCTGCCTGACGTCGCCGAAGTTTGGCGCCGCGGCACGGTGATTCGCAGCTGGCTGCTCGACCTGATTGCCGACGCGCTCGCCGCCGATCACGACCTCAGCGGCTTTGCTGGACGCGTCTCCGACTCCGGCGAAGGCCGCTGGACCGCGCTGGCAGCGGTCGACACCGGCACGCCGGCTCCGGTCTTGACAACGGCGCTCTACGAACGCTTCACGAGCCGCGGCGAAGCCGATTACGCAGATCGTCTGCTTTCGGCGATGCGCAATGAGTTCGGCGGCCATGATGAGAAGCCAGCCGGGAGCAAATAGTGGCTAAGCCGAAGAAGGGTGACGCGCTGGTCATCTTCGGGGCGACCGGCGACCTTGCTTTCAAGCAGATCTTCCCTGCGCTGCAGCGGATGATCATCGACGGCGAGCTTGATGTCCCGGTTGTCGGCGTCGCCCGCGAAGGCGGTCACGTCCTGCAGCTGCGCGAGCGCGCCAAGGCGAGCTTAGAAGCGAGTGCTGACGGTCTCAACAAAGCGGCCTTCAAGAAGCTGAGCTCGCTGCTCCGTTACGCCGGCGGCGATTACGCCGACCACAACACCTTTGTTGAGCT
>CAIJLJ010000114.1 GCA_903821395.1 uncultured Solirubrobacterales bacterium
ATGTTGTCTCCCTCCGAGGTTTCGCGTTCACGCGCGATTACGACGGCAAATGCCGCGAGGTTGCCGAAGCTGTAGAGCACGAGGTAGGAGCAGATTGCCTGCACGCCAAGGTTGCTAACGAGCACGAACCCAACGAGCACGTAGCCGGCCTGCGCGATCGAGGAGTAGGCAAGCATTCGCTTCATCGACGACTGGCGCAGCGCACCAACGTTGCCGACCACCATCGTGATCAGCGCGATCGCAATCCAGATCGGCCGCCATGCCTCTACTGCCGGGCGCAGCGCAACGTCAAAGAGACGGATGATCACACCGAAGGCCGCGGCCTTCGTCGCGATCGACATAAAGGCCGTGACCGGCGTTGGCGCTCCCTCATAGACGTCGGGCGTCCACTGGTGGAACGGAGCGAGCGATGCTTTGAAGGCGAAGCCAACGGTGCACATTGCCACCGCTGTAAGGAAGAGTGGATCGGTCGCAAGGTGATCGCTGCTGATCGCGGCGGCAATCTCGCTATAGCCGGTCGCGCCGGTCGCGCCGTAAAGGAGAGCGAAGCCGTATAGGACGGTCGCCGAGCCGACCGAGCCGATGATCAGGTACTTGAGGCCAGCTTCGAGCGAGCGCTCTTCGCGCACGCGCGAGGCACAAAGGATGTAAAGCGGAAGCGAAAGCAGTTCCAAGCCGACGAAGGTCGTGACTAGGTCGCGCGAGGAGACGAGCACGAACATGCCAGCCGAGCCGAGCACCATAAGTGAGAAGAACTCACCGTGAGCGATCTCGTCGGCGGCCTGCTCACGCCACGCCATCAGCGTCGCAACGACCCCGCCGCCGCAGATCACGAGCATCAGGATCAACGTCAACGGATCAAGCTGAAGTGCGCCTTCGATCAACACGATGCTCTGGCCCCAGAGCGCGATCACGCAGCCGATCGCAACGCCAAAGCTGGCCAAGCTGATCAGCGGCACTACCTGGGTGCGAATCCCGCGCGGGCCCGCAAGACCAACGAGCAGCGCGATGATCGCGCCGCCAAGCAGCGCCAGTAGCGGCGAGAGCCCGGCCCAGTCGATGTATGGAGCGGGCGGCACGGTGGATGCAATCGCAAAGTTCATCGCGTCACCTGCTTAGCGTTGGCGGCAACGGAATGTGATGATCGAGCCAGCTGCGTAGCGACCAGCGCCTTGTGAGTGCCGTCCTGCGCGGGCCTAAGCGCGAACTGGGGGTAGAGCGCGAGTGCAATCACGACTAGCAGCAGCGGCACAACGACGAGCCCTTCGCGCAGCGTCATCTCAAACGAGTTGACGTTCGCGCCGACGCGGTGGTGCATTGCGCTGATGTAGAAGCGCAGCGCGTAGAAGGCGGCCAGCGCTACGCCAATCGCCGCGATGAAGGCAAAAACGATCTTGCTCGTAAAGGTGCCGAGCAGAATCATGAACTCACCGACGAAGTTGGCCGTGCCGGGCATAGCCAGTAGCGCGAAGCTGAGCACCACGAACACAGCGGCGAAGGCCGGTGCGCCCTTTGCAATCCCACCCATATCGGAGAGCTTCTCGCTGCCGCCTGCGCGGCGCGAGAGCATCGCGACGACGAAGATCAACGCGCCGGCAACGATTGCGTGGTTTGTTGCCTGCAGCACAGCGCCGTCAGCGCCGCGCCCGTCGAAGGCGAAAATCCCCAGCACGATGAAGCCGAGCTGGGCGATCGATGAATAACCAAGCACAAGCCTCGCGCTGTCAACCGTGAAGGCCATCGCCGATCCGTAAAGGATCGATGCGACCGCCACGACCATGATCAGCTCTTGGTAACGAACCGCCGCATCGGGGAAGAGCGGAAGCGCGATCTGGAGGAACCCGTAGGCAGCAACCTTGCTGAGGATCGCCGTGAATACCGCGAGCACACCGATCGGCATGTTCGAATAACCATCGGGCATCCAGCCGTGGAACGGGAACGAAGGCATTTTGATCAGGAAGGCAAGCGCAAAGGCAAGGAAGATCCAGCCCTGTGCATCGCTACCGAGAGGCGTCTTGGCGAGGTCTGCGAGCAGGAAGCTTGGTTGACCACCGTGCGCTGCCAGCACGCCGGTTGTGATCGCGCCGACGAGCATCAGCAGTGAGCCAACGAGCGTGTAGATGAAGAGCTTCAGCACCGCGCTGGTGCGGTCCGGGCCACCCCAGATCACGATCAAGAAGTAGAACGGCACCAGCATCAGGTCGAAGAAGATCACGAACAGGACAAGGTCCTGGGCCATAAACGCGCCCATCACTGCTGTCTGAGCCAGACCCATCAGCAGCGCATAGATTCCCGGCTTGCCGCTGTCTGGCTCGTCTACCAGAGTCCACAGCGCTGAGGCAGTAAAGACCACTGCGGTCGTCGCCAGCAGAACCAGGTTGAGACCGCTGACCGCGAGCGCGTAGTGGATCCCAAGCGAGCGGATCCACATGTCGTCGGTGACGTACTGCAGGCCACCTGCAACGCGGTTGTAGTCGATCAGAAGCGTGATCGTGTACGCGAGCACGAGCAGCGCTCCAAGCAGCGAGATCCAGCGAGCAAAGCGGCTCGGCAGCAGCAGCGCGATTAGCCCGGCAACAGCAGGTAGCCAAAGGATGATTGAAAGGTGGATCGTCACAGTCCACGCACCAAGAAGTAGAGGAGGACGACCGAGAGGCCACCGATCACGAGCGCCGCGTAGCTGCGGATCAGGCCTGTTTGGATCGCCCGCACAGCGGCGGAGCCAGCCTTGACGAGGCCCGACGTACCACCGATAAAGGCGCCGTCGATGATGACCCGCTCAAAGCTGTCGCTTGCCCATTGGCCGATCCAAACAACCGGCCGCACGACGAAGATTGAGTAGAAGTCGTCGAAGTACCACTTGTTGATGAAGAGCTTGTGCAGCCAAGGCAGTCGCGCCTGAATCGCCGCCGAAGTGCCTGGCTTGCGGACCCAAATCCAGTAGGCGCAGGCAAGGCTGACGATCGCGATCACCGACGAGAGGATCAAGCCGAAGGCCTCAAGGCCACTGTTGTCGGGCATGTAGGTAACGATCGTGTCGGCGAAGGTTGGCTTGAGGAAGTCGCTGAGCACGTTCGTAATCCCGAACGGAAGCTCGATCACGCCGGCGACAACCGCCAGGATCGCGAGCGGAATCATCGCGAAGCGCATCTGCCAAGTCTTCTCGGCGTACTTGTGCTCCTTGCCAGGGAAGCCAACCTCGGAATCCTCGACCTCCTGCGTTGAAGGGTCATCCTCGTTACCGGTGTGGGGGTTTGTGTGCTCAGCTGGGTGGTAGGCGTGGCCGGTATCGATCACTACCTGGGCCTGCTCGCAAGGCTCACCCCAGAAGGCGCGGAAGATCATTCGCCAGGTGTAGAAGACGGTGAAAGCTGCGCCGATGTAACCGGCAGCGTAAAGCGCCCAGTACCAGCCGCCGCGCGCGCCAACCTCAAAGAGCAGCGTGTCCTTCGAGAAGAAGCCGGAGAAGAGCGGGAAGGCTGAGAGCGCGAAGCCGCCGGCAAGGAAGCACGCGAAGGTAAACGGCAGCGCTTTGCGGAAGCCGCTCATGTTGTTGAGCGACTGGTTGCCGCCCATCGCCGAGATGATCGAACCGGCGGCCATGAACAGCAGCGCCTTGAAGAAGGCGTGGGTCATCATGTGGAAGAAGCCGCCGACGTAGGCGGCAGCGCTGACGCCCATGATCATGTAACCGATCTGCGACATCGTCGAGTAGGCGATTACGCGCTTGAGGTCGGTCATTACGAGGCCGATGCTGCCGGCGATCAGCAGCGTCAAAGCACCGACGATCGCGCCGACGGCGGCGGCGGTTGGAGCCCACTCGAAGAGCACGTGGAGGCGGCCGATCAGATAGACGCCGGCCGTAACCATCGTCGCGGCATGGATCAGTGAGCTGACCGGCGTCGGGCCTTCCATCGCGTCCGGAAGCCAGGTCTGGAATGGAATCTGAGCCGACTTGGCGAAGGCGCCAACGAGGATCAAGAGCATCGCGATCACGAGCTCCGGCGCATCCTTCTGGAAGGCCGTGTGGGCACCGGCGAAGAGGTGTCCGTAATCGAGCACGCCCATCGTCTTGAAGAGGAAGAGCGTGCCGAGCACTAGGCCAATGTCACCAATGACGTTGATAACGAAGGCCTTGATGCCGGCCGCCGTCGCGGTATCGCGGCGGTACCAGTACGAGACCAACATGTACGAGGCGGCACCGACGAATGCCCAGCCGATGATCAGCAGCACGAGGTTCCCGGCGAGCACCAGCAGCAGCATCGAGAAGACGAAGAAGTTGAGGTAGGCGAAGTAGCGGACGTAGCCTTCGTCGGTCTGCATGTAGCCGGCCGAGTAGAGGTGAATCAGGGTTGAGACGCCGGTGACGACGAGAATCATGAAG
>CAIJLJ010000115.1 GCA_903821395.1 uncultured Solirubrobacterales bacterium
AGTTCGGTGAGCTGCCAGCCGGGTACGACCATAAGTACACGTACTCGGAGATTGGATACAACCTCAAACTCACCGACATGCAGGCCGCGGTCGGCGTTGCCCAGCTAGATAAGCTCGACGGGTTCATCGACGCCCGCAAACGCAATTTCGCGCGGCTCTACGAGGGGCTCGAGGACCTGGAAGAAGTTATGATCCTGCCGCAAGCGACGGTGAACAGCGAACCGAGCTGGTTTGGCTTCCCGATCGCGATCCGCCCCGAGGCGGCGGTCACGCGCAACGATGTGGTTCAGGCGCTTGAGGGTCGCGGAATCGCCACAAGGCTGCTGTTCGGCGGCAACCTCATGCGTCAGCCGGCCTACCGCGACGTCGAACACCGCGTCGTCGGCGAGATGAAGAATTCCGACTTCGTAATGGAGAACGTCTTCTGGATCGGCGTCTACCCCGGACTCCGCGAAGCGCAGATCGACTTTATGCTGGAAGTACTGCACGACATCGCTGCCTAGACGGACCTCTGGCAAAACAAATGCTCTCCCGCTTCCGAGCCAATGGCTACACACTCTCGGCTGAGGCCTACCGCCGGATTGCTTATGTTGCGCTCTTTTCGCTCTGGCTGATCGTGCTCAGCGGCGCCGCGGTGCGACTGACCGGTTCCGGCCTTGGCTGCCCAGACTGGCCGAAGTGTTACGGCGGCGTCGTAGCTCCGCCTCAGGTCCACGCTTGGATTTAGTACGGCAACAGGATCAACACCGGCTTCGTCACGATCGCTGCGATCGCAGCCGGCGTGCTGGCATGGAGGCGGCGGCCGTTCCGCTGGGAGCTTGCGCTCTTCGGCGCACTTCTTCCGATCGGTGTGGTCGCCCAGGCCGGGCTCGGTGCGCTGACGGTCACGCACCACCTCTCGCCTGGGTTTGTGATGGGCCACTTCGTGCTCTCGATGCTGATCCTCGACGCCGCCTTTGCGCTTGCTTGGTGCTCGACCTACGAGCCCGGTGAGCGCGAGCGCTCGACCGACCGGCTCGGCGTCTGGGCAGTGCGCTGCCTGCTGCCGATCGGCGCGCTGACGATTGCCGTCGGCACGGCGGTGACGGCGGCCGGGCCTCACGCTGGCGGCTCCGGCACCGGCGACGTAATCAAGCGGCTCGACTTCCGCGGCGCCGACACGCTCTCCTGGCTCGCGAATCGCCACGGCACGCTGGCAATCTTCTTCCTCGTTTGCGTGATTGCAGTAACGCTGCTGCTGATGCGGCCGGGCGGCGACCGGCAGGCAGTGAGGCCACTGACGGTCTTGATCGGGCTGCTGATTGCCCAGGCCACACTCGGTATCGCTCAGTACAACCTCGCCGTCCCGGCCGAGTTGGTCTGGCTCCACGTCATGCTCGCGACAATCGTCTGGCTGACAATGCTCTGGTCGGTCGGCCGAGCCGGTCGGCTGGCTGCGCGCTGATGGGGCTCTTCCGCCGCGAAGACCGAGACCCGAAGCTGCCGCTACTTCCAAGCGAGCCGGTCAGCCGCCAGTTCGGCAGCGAACGCGGCAGGCCGATCGACCGCTGGTACATCGAACGCTTCCTCAAGGCCAACGCCGCCGACGTCCGCGGCCGCGTGCTCGAGGTCGCCGAGCCGACCTACACGCAGTGGTACGGCGAGGGCGATGTGACCAGCTCCGACGTGCTCTATGCAGCCGAAGGGAACCCCGAGGCGACGCTCGTCGGCGACCTCGTCAGTGGCAGCGGCTTGGCCGAACAGAACTGGGACTGCTTCATCTGCACGCAGACGCTGCAGTTCATCGCTGACACCAAGGCAGCTGTGGCGGGAACGCGCCGCCTGCTCGCGCCCGGCGGAGTGCTGCTGGCAACGGTTCCCGGGATCAGCCAGATCAGCACCGTTGACGACGACGCCTGGGGCGACTGGTGGCGCTTCAACGAGCGTGGCACGCGACTCCTCTTCGAAGCCGAGTACGGCGCCGAGAACGTGACCGTCGAGCGCCATGGCAACGTTCAGGCGGCGGCAGCTTTCCTCTACGGGATGGCCGCGGAGGATCTCGAAACTGCTGAGCTCGAGCGCGAAGACCCGGATTACCACATGATTATTTGTGTGCGGGCGGTGCGGGCCAGTTAGGGCAAGCAGCAAAACGATCACTCCTGCGCCAGCACTATCCGTACGATTAGCCGATGGACCCTGCCCCCAGCGGAGCCGCCGCGCCGCGCCCAGCGGTCGTAATCAACGACGTCTCGAAGAGCTTCACGCTGCCAACCGAGCAGGTCCACACGCTCAAGGAGCGGGCGCTCCATCCTTTGCGCCGGTCATCGAGCGAGAAGCTCGATGCGCTCAAGGGCGTCTCGATGACGGTCAACAAGGGCGAATTCTTCGGTGTCGTTGGCCGCAACGGTTCCGGCAAGAGCACGCTGCTCAAGTGCATGGCTGGGATCTACCAGGTAGACGGCGGGCAGATCTTCATCGACGGCCGCCTCTCTACCTTCATCGAGCTCGGGGTTGGCTTCAACCCAGACCTTGCGGCCCGAGACAACGTCACGATCAACGGCGTCATGATGGGCCTCACGCCACGCGAGGCAGCCGACCGTTTCGACAAGGTGATCGAGTTCGCTGAGCTCGAGGACTTCGTCGACATGAAGCTGAAGAACTACTCCTCCGGGATGCAGGTGCGGCTGGCGTTCTCAGTCGCGATCCAGGTTGATGCCGACGTCCTACTTATTGACGAGGTGCTCGCCGTAGGCGACGCCTCCTTCCAACAGAAATGCTTTGACGTGTTCTACAAGATGCGCGACGACGGTCAGACGGTTTTGCTCGTCACGCACGACATGGGCGCCGTCACGCGCTTCTGTGACCGAGCCGCCCTGCTCGATCACGGCCGCGTAGTTGACTTTGGCGACCCAGACGAAGTCGCCAAGAGCTACCTCGATCTCAACTTCGGCACCACGAGAACTGAGGCGCAGGACGGTGAAGGCGCGCGCGAGGGCGACGGCGCGGGCAGCATCGAGGCGGCATGGTTCGAGGACGCGAACGGGGAGCGACTCGACACTCTCGTGCAAGGGCAGCACGCCCGCTTCTGCGCGAAAGCGCAGTTCAGCCGCGAAACGGCGAACGTCGAATGGGGTGTGGTGTTTGAAAATGCAGAGCACCACGCACTCTTTGCAACGACGACCACTTGGGCAGAAATCGATACCGGCACGCTCTCCGCAGGCGAAGCGACAACCTTCAGCGTCGACTTCGAGGTGCCCTTCGCGCCCGGGCGGATCTTCGCAACGCCGATGATCAGCTACCTCGGCTCAGGCGACCGCTACGTCGATCGGCGCGACCGCTTTGCGTCCGCGGTAGTCACGGGTACGCGCCACTCGGGCGGCTCGATAATGATCGCTCACGATGTTCACTTCGATAAAACGAAGGGATCATCATGAGCTCCGCTTCGCCAGCTCGCAGCGCCCGCGCAGAGTCAGCAATTGCGGTTGCAACCGAGGAGGCACGGCTCGCAGCGGCCGGCCGAACCGACGCGATACCAGGGCCGCGCGCGATCGGCGTACCGCTCGGGCGCTTCGCCGCGCTCGTCTGGACGATTGCCGTAAGCCAATTCAAACTTAAGTTCTACGGATCGGCGCTTGGCTACCTGTGGCAACTGATGCGCCCGCTGCTGATGTTCGGCGTCCTATACCTGTTCTTCACACGGATCCTGCGCTTCCCTCAGGTTCAGTACTACCCGGTAGTGCTGCTGCAGGGCATTGTCGTCTTCACCTTCCTCTCGGAGTCAACGGTCGGCTCGGTCGCAGCGCTCGTCGAGAATGAGATCCTCGTCCGCAAGATTCAGTTCCCGCGGCTCGCAGTGCCGTTTTCGGTCGTGCTCGCTGCACTCTTCAACCTGCTGATCAACTACGTCGTCGTGTTCATGTTCCTGATCATTCAGGGCGGCAGCCCGCAGTGGACTTGGCTTTACGAGTTTCCGATCCTTCTGGTACTGCTAGTCATCATCGCTACTGCGATCGCAACGCTGCTTTCGGCGCTCTTTGTTCGCTACCGCGACGTGCGCCCAATCTGGGAGGTGCTGCTGCAGACGCTCTACTTCATCTCGCTGGTGCTAATCCCGGTCGAATCGATCAGCGATCCAATGCTGCGCAAGCTGCTGCTAATCAGTCCGTTCGCCTGCATCGTTGAGCAGCTCCGCCACGCAGTGATCGCGGCAAGCGCGCCAACAGTTCTTCAAGTCTTTGGCAACCCTTGGCTGCTCACGCTGCCAGTGACACTTGGAATCGTGCTCTGCATCGTCAGCTTCGTCGTCTTCGACCGGATGGCGCCGAAGGTCGCTGAAGAGCTTTAGCCACGGCCGAGGACGACCGCCGTGAGGAGACGAACTTGACCGACCAAACAACGACGATTTTAGTTGGTGACCGGAACGTGCTTTCTACGGCGGCTCCGCCATCGACGGCGGAGCGTCGCATCGAGCTGGTCTTCCGCAGCGACCACGCTGGGCCTGAGCGTATTGCCGCAGCGGTCGGTGCCACAGGCCCACAAGCAGTAATCGTTTTCGCCCCCAAGCCTGGCGAGGGAGAGGCGATCGCTACCAGCGGCATCCCCGCGGCAGCTTGGTTGATACCGCCTAGCCCTCGCCTCGAACTCCAACCCGAGCTCAGCCCGTTCAAGCTGATCGTTGCGACCGACCTTGATACAGCCGAAGGGGCCGGGGCAAAGTCTTGGACTCAGATGGCGCGTCCGGTAAGCGACGCGCTTTTCGTTGACGACCCCAACTTCGAATTTATTACCCGGGCTTTCTTTGATGGCTCGACGAGCGAGCGCCGTGACCGATTCCTCCAGCCAGTCAAGCACCGCTTCGACGTTCTCCACCTCGTTGACGGCTCAAGCCAGGTTCAACTCAGCGAGCTCCTCGGCCGCTGCCAGGTCGCAATCAATCTTCACAGCGAGCCCGGCCTTCCAAGCCGTGATCGGGTTGGTCCGGCGCTGGCAGCTGGCTTGCTCGTGCTCGCCGAGCGCCCATTGGAGCGGCCAGACCTTGTCGAGGGCGAGCACCTCGTTGGATTCACCAGCCCCTTCGAGCTTGAGGAGCTGATCGCCAGCTCGATCGAAAATCCTGAGCACTTCAGCGAAATCCGCAAGGCTGGGCATGCGGCAGCTGAGCTGCGGCGTAGCTCGACCGCGATCGAGCTTGTTACCGATCACTTGATCGCGCAGGTTTAGGCGAAGTCAAACGAATCTGCGATCGCAGCAAGCGTCGGCGCGCTGACATCGCGCTCCGAGATCAACTGCTGATCGGCAGCAATCGGCCACTCGATTGCAACGTCAGGGTCGTTAGGTGAGAAGCCTGTCTCAACATCGGCTGAGTAGTAGGCACTCTGCTGGTAGGTCACGTCAGCGACCTCACTGAGGACGCAAAACCCATGCGCAAAGCCGACCGGCGCGTAGAGCGTTCGCAGCGATCTGTCATCGAGTGCGAACCCCTCCCATTCACCAAAGGTCGGCGAGGCGCGGCGGATGTCAACAAGGACGTCGAGGATCTCACCGCGCACGCAGGAGATGAGCTTCGAAACACCGTCGCCCGTGTGAAAGTGCATGCCGCGAACCACCCCGAAGGTCGAGCGCGAATGGTTCTGCTGCAGCATCGGTTCGGTGATGCCAAAGCTGGAGAAGAGATTGCTGCGGAAAGTCTCGGTGAAGAAGCCGCGGCTGTCGCCGAATACGCGCGGCTCAATCAGGAGCGGACCGTCAAGCCGTGTTGGGATTAGCTCCATCGTCAGGCCAAACTCGCTGCGCGCGGTGCTAGCGCGGCGCCCGGCCGGGCCGATGGCGCCGAGTGCAGGTCGGCGAGGAGATCGAAAATAATCCTTGGATAGACGCGCGAAGCGCGGTAAATCTCAGCTTTGCGACGGCCACGGATGCGGACGTCGTGCCATAACCCTGGCTGCATCCGTAGTCGCTCAAGCGCCTCAGCCAACACGTCTCCGTCGTAGCACTCGAGGTAGTCAATCTCAGGCTCTAATCCGTGCGCCGGGTTGAGCGGCTCCGAAAAAAGAAGCTGCCCCGCGGCAAGGTGGAGGCAGACGCGGTTCTCAAACGTTGGGTATGGCTCATTGTGGACGTTGACGGCAACAGAGTGCTGCTCCATCAACTGCTTGAGATGCTCGCTATCGACACCGAAGCCAAGGTGGAGAATGTCGCCCTGCGCTTTCGACTCGGCCAGATATTCCTCGCGATGGGGCGTTGACCGGCCGACGAACAGGGCCTGCGTAGAACTCCGTGTTTCTAGCACTGGCCGGTAGAAGCTGTCAGCGACCGGGAGCGGAAGCGAACGCCAGACGGGAACGACCTCATCTGCTGCTGGCGCGCACTTTGGATCGAAGCTGATCACGCGATCTACATTGAGCCGGTCAATTCGCCTTAGATCGCGCAGCCGGACGTCTAGATCGGCGTGCGCGACCGCATCGCTTCCACGCCTCGGCAAGGGCTCAGTCAAAAACCCGACTACCGCGCCGGGCAGTTCGTGGAGCGCGCCGGAGGGGAAGATCTCCGGCCTGAAGACCACAGTGACCTCGGCGCCAAAGGCCTTAAGTTGGTCCAAGACCGGCTCGATCGGTGAACCGTCGCGGTATTCGAAAAAGTGTGATTCAAGGCCGACCGCAGCAGCGGCCTGCGGCTCAAGCGAACAAACTTCAAAGAAGGTTGACTGACCTACAAAGGCAACGCGCAGCGGCAGCTCGGAGCTAGCTCTGATCTGATTAATCGGTGATTCTGCGATAACGCCGTTACGATACCGCCAGCGTGCGCGTAGCCTTCCTCCTCAAGGATCTGCAGCTCTCCGGCGGGGTCGGGGTTGCACTAACTCACGCTCGAAACCTCGCAGCCGAGGGCGGCTTTGACGTCTCGATTGTCACAACCGCGGCCAAAGTTGACCCCGACTGGGAATACGACGCTCTCCCCCACGTTCACGTGATCACTCTGAACGCGGCGCTCGGGCAGGAGTTCGACATCGCAATATCAACTTGGTGGGAGACCGCCTACTCGCTCTTCTTGCTGCGCGCCAAGCGCTATGCGTCGTTCGTTCAGAGCATTGAAGACCGCTTCTACCAGCCGCATGAATCGATCGAGCGCCTCAGCGCGCGGTTAACGCTCGACCTTCCGGTCGCATTCATTACCGAGGCGAGCTGGATCGCTGAGACGCTCGCTGAGCTTCGGCCTGATGCCTCGATCCAGCTCGTGCGAAACGGCATCGACAAGGAGGTCTTTGCACCGGTTGAGACGATCGAGCCAAATAGCGATCGGCCACTGCGGGTCCTGATCGAGGGCAGCCCTCAGTCCTGGTTCAAGGGGCTAAGGCCGGCGATCAAAGCGGCCGACCGCATGAAAGAAGAGAAGCGGCTCACAATCGTCTGCTCGACTCTCGAGGGATTGGAGCCGACGTACGCACCGCGAGTGGTCGGGCCGCTCTCGCAGCCTGATCTAGTCAAGATCTACAGCGACACCGACGTACTCTTGAAGCTCTCACGCGTCGAAGGAATGTACGGGCCTCCACTGGAGGGTTTCCACCGCGGTGCTACCTGCATAACAACCGAAGTAACGGGCAGCGACGAGTACATACGGCATGGCGTCAATGCGTTGATCTGCGACTGGGACGACCCGCGCGGCACCGCCGCCCAGCTCGACCTGCTGGCACGGGACCGCGAGCTGCTCGCGCGGCTGCGGCGCGGAGCGCTCGAGACTGCTCGTCAGTGGCCAGATTGGTCGCAGTCGAGTAGAGAGTTCGCCGCTGCCTTAGCTGAGATCGCCGCCTCGCCTCGACCTGACGGAATCGATTTTTTGCCCGGAATGCTGCAGCGGCTGCGAGTCGGTATTGAGAAGGAACGCGGCTCGCGCGGTTACTACCGACTGCTTGCAGCCGACGCTGGTCGATGGCGGAGGATCAATTCAGTCCCCGGACTATCCCAGCTCTTTGCGGCACGCCGCTCGCTAAAACGTCACTCACCGACACCAAACTTCACGCGAGGACAGAATGACGATTGATGGCTGACCGGCGGCTGACAGTCGTAGTCTGCGCGCACGGTGAATCTCCCAAGCTGACGAGCTGTCTAGCATCGCTTCACCGGGCTGGGATTCACGCGCCACGGATTATCAGCGGCTCGACCGAGAGCTCGCTTCTGCTCAACGCTGCGCTTGCAGAATGCTCAACCGAGCTGATCGCGTTTGTCGATGACGACGTTGATGTTGACAGCGAATGGCTAAGCGTCATCA
>CAIJLJ010000116.1 GCA_903821395.1 uncultured Solirubrobacterales bacterium
GATCTTCTGCGGCCTCGCTGGGCTCGCGTTCGGGGCGATCATGGATGGCTCGATCTGGGTTACCTATGCCGACGGTCAGGGAATCGGCCAGTACCTAGCGATCTCGGCAACCTCGCTTCCGTTCAACGTTGCGCATGCACTCGGCAACGTCGTCTTTGCTCTTGCCTTTGGCCCGGCATTGCTACGCGCCGTGATGCGCTACCGAACGCGGCTCGAGTTCACATGGGCGCAGGCCGCGCCGAAGTCCGTGGCGGCCGCGGCGCGAGCAAGGTCGGCGTCTGGCCCGCTCGCGCTTCTCGTCGCGGTGATCGTTGGCGCTGGGGCGATCTCGATGCCGCAGAACGCCGCTGCCGCAAGCGCCCCACTAAGGGCGGCGCGCTATCTGGTCTCGGCGCAGAACCGTGATGGGGGATGGGGCGCTTCTGCAGGCTCGGCAACGACTGCGATGCAGACTTCTTGGGCCGTAATTGGGCTGGCCTCAGCGGGTTACGACCCGCTCAGCGTGCATCGTCGCGGCGGTCGCTCTGCCGCCGCTCTACTGCGCGATTGGGCGGCGTGGTCGCGAACCACGGCTGACATCGAGCGCACCGCACTTGCGCTTGCAGCCGCCGGAATCAACCCGTCTACCGGAGGGCTCCTCGGGCGCCTAGCGCGGAGCCAACGGGCCGACGGCTCGTTTGCTGGCTTGATCAATATGACCTCGTATGGACTGCTGGCGCTCCGAGCGTCCGGTCGCAGCTACGCGAGCGCGTCTGTGCAGCGCGCTGCCGCCTGGATTGCGCACCGGCAGAACGGGGACGGAGGATTCAACTGGGCGCGCCGTGGCGGATCGAGCTCGATCGACGACACTGCCGGTGCGCTGCAGGCGCTCGCCGCGGCCTGGCCGGTTGGGCGTAGCTCGATCGTTCGTGCCGCCCGCTTCTTGGCGGCCCGGCAGAACCGGGACGGGGGTTTCGCACTGCAGTTTGGTGGCGGTTCGAATTCGCAGTCAACCGCGCTTGGCGTCGAAGGCCTGGTGGCCGCCGGCCGCAGCCCTGATTCACAGCGCCGCGGCGGCGGGCGCTCGCCGCTGACGTACCTCAGGGGGCTGCAGCGTTCGAGCGGCGCGATCAACTATTCGAGAGTGAGCGGCGCAACCCCTGTTTGGGTCACGTCGCAGGCTCTCACGGCACTTTCTCATCGAGCGCTCCCGATCCGAATCGTCAGGCGCTGAGATGACCGCACTCAGTAGCCGAGGCGCGAGTCGCGTTGACGGCCAAATCGTCTAGTTTCTGGTTGTAGATGCGTATCGCCGTCCCAAAGGAGCACCAAGCAGACGAACGCCGCGTTGCGCTAGTCCCCGAGGTGGTGCGAAAGCTAACTGGCCGCGGGCTGGAGGTTGCGGTCGAACGCGGCGCCGGTGAGCGCGCGCTGATCAGCGATGCAGCGTTCGAAGAGGCTGGCGCCGTGATCGTTGACGGCAGCGACGTCTGGAAGTCGGATGTGGTGATTACGATCGCCCCGCCGCAGCCGGAACAGATCAGCTCTATGAACCCAGATGCGCTTCTGATCGGCTTTCTGGCTCCATTGACCAGCGCGCCGACCACGGTGGCAGCGCGCGACTCAAAGGTGACAGCGTTCGCGATGGAGGCGATTCCACGGATCAGCCGCGCACAAGCGATTGACGCGCTCTCCTCGCAGAGCAACGTCGCCGGTTACGAGGCTGTGATCTTGGCGGCCGAGGAGCTGACGCGATTCTTCCCGATGTTGATGACCGCTGCGGGAACTATTCCGCCAGCGAAAGTGCTGGTTTTGGGCGCCGGCGTCGCTGGCCTTCAAGCGCTCGCGACCGCACGCCGACTCGGCGCTGTCGTGACTGGGTATGACGTCCGGCCCGAAGTCGCCGAGCAGGTCGAATCACTCGGTGCTTCGTTCCTCGAGCTTGGGATCGAGGCGTCCGGCGACGGCGGTTACGCGCGCGAGCTCTCTGATGATGAGCGCGCAGCGCAGCAGCAGGCGCTCAACGAAGCGATCACCGGCTTCGACGTTGTTATTACAACCGCGCTGGTTCCTGGACGTCCGGCTCCGAAGCTGATTTCGGCCGCGGCGGTCGAGGGTATGCGCGCCGGTTCGGTGATTGTTGATCTTGCTGGCGAGAGTGGCGGCAACTGCGAGCTAACAGTTGCTGGCGAGAAGACGATCATCCATGGGGTGACGATTCTCTCGCCGCTCAATCTTCCGGCTCAGATGCCCGAGCATTCGTCGCAGCTTTATGCGCGAAATGTCCTGGCACTGCTTGACCTGATGATCAAAGATGGCGAGGAGGGTGCGGCGACGACGCTCGTTCCCGACTTCGAGGACGAGATCATCACCGGTGCCTGCATCGCCCGTAGCGGCGAGATTGTCCACCCCGGAGCGAAGGCGGCGGTTGAGGGCGCCGCCGCGAGCTAGGAGACCGAGCCGTGTTCATTACCAACGTTGCGATCCTCGTACTAGCTGGCTTTGTCGGCTACGCCGTGATCTCAAAGGTCCCGAACACGTTGCATACTCCGCTGATGTCGGGCACCAACGCGATCCACGGGATCGTCGTTCTCGGCGGCATCATCGTGCTCGGTCTTGGTACCGATCTGAGCGTGCTCGACAAGGGCCTGCTGGTGATCGCGATCATCTTCGGAACGATCAACGTCGTCGGCGGCTTCCTCGTTACGGATCGAATGTTGGAGATGTTTAAGAGCAAGCCTGCGCCGCCGAAGCAGGACGATGAGGAGACGTCATGAGCCCGCTGCTCGCGACCTCGTTCATCCATTCCGGCGATCTGATCGCCGTGCTCTACATCGTCGCGTTCAGTCTCTTCATCTATGGCCTTAGTGGGCTTACCGGCCCGCGGACTGCGGTTCGCGGCAACCGCATCGCCGCGGTCGGAATGGCGATCGCACTGCTCGCGACATTCTTGATCGACGGGATGGGCAACTGGGTTCTGATCGTAATCGCCTTGATCATCGGCACGATCATCGGCATCCCTTCAGCGCGCAGCGTCAAGATGACGGCAGTTCCGCAGATGGTGGCGCTCTTCAACGGTGTCGGCGGCGGCGCCGTCGCGCTGATCGCGTGGGCTGAGTTCAACAGCACGAACGGTTTCGAAGGTAAGTCGCTTACGTTCGTGATCCCGTCGCTGTTCGCAGCGATCGTTGGTTCGGTCAGCTTCTGGGGTTCGAACGTAGCCTTCGCCAAGCTCCAAGAGATTCTCCCCGGCCATCCGATCGGGGCAGGTAAAGCTCAGCAGCCGCTCAACCTGTTGCTCTTCGCTGTTGCAGTCGCTTCGGCAGCCGCAATAGCTAGCGGTGAGACGGCAACGGTCTACATCCTCGTGCTGCTGGCGGCGTCGGCGCTGCTCGGGCTCTTCGTTGTTCTGCCGATCGGCGGCGCTGACATGCCGGTCGTAATCTCGCTGCTGAACGCGTTCACAGGTCTCTCAGCTGCAGCAACCGGGCTCGCGCTCAACAACACGGCGCTGATCGTCGCCGGAATGATCGTCGGCGCGTCGGGCACGATCCTGACGCGGCTGATGGCAGACGCAATGAACCGCTCAATCCCCAGCATCATCGCCGGCGGCTTTGGTGGCGGGGGAGGCGAAGCTGGCGCTGAGGGTGCCGGCGAGCACGGTGGGACGGTTCGCGCAACAAGTGCTGCCGACGCCGCGATTCAGATGGCCTTCGCGCGACAAGTAGTGATTGTTCCCGGTTACGGAATGGCCGTCGCGCAGGCTCAGCACGCCGTTCGCGAGCTCGCCACCGAGCTTGAGAAGCGCAATGTCGAAGTCAAGTACGCGATCCATCCTGTTGCTGGCCGCATGCCTGGGCACATGAACGTGTTGCTGGCCGAAGCCGACGTGCCGTACGACCAGCTCAAAGAGATGGATGAGATCAACCCTGAGTTCAGCCGCACCGACGTTGCGCTCGTGATCGGCGCCAACGACGTCACCAATCCGGCCGCTAACACCAACTCTGATTCGCCGATCTACGGCATGCCGATTCTCAACGTCAACGAATCGAAGTCGGTGATCGTCCTCAAGCGCTCGATGAATCCCGGCTTCGCTGGAATTGAGAACGAGCTCTACTTTGAGCCGATGACCTCGATGCTGTTCGGTGACGCGAAGAGCTCGGTCGCTGAGATCACCGCCGAGCTAGTCGCGCTTTAGAGCGCCACGTTTGCGCCGACCGCCCGCGCTGGCTGCGAGACTGGACGAGCAATGATTGAACGCAGCAAAGCACTCGAAGCGCTTGCCGCCCAAGCTTTTGACGTTGTCGTCATCGGTGGCGGGATAACTGGCGCCGGCGTGGCGCTCGACGCGGCCACTCGTGGCTACACAGTCGCTCTGATCGAGCGCGCCGACTTTGCTTCGGGGACATCGAGCCGCTCGTCGAAGCTCGTTCATGGCGGACTCCGTTACCTCCAGCAGTTCGACATCGGCCTTGTCCGCGAGGCGCTGCTCGAGCGTCAGATAATGGTTCGGCTCGCGCCAAATCTCGTCAAGCCGCTTCCGATGATCGTGCCGGCCTTCGATGGTGAGCGCCCTGATCGCCGACTCGGCGTTGGACTCAACCTTTATGACGTTATGGCCGTTGACAAGCTCCGCGGCAGGCGCAAGCGCGGTGAGCAGGCGCAGGACGAGTTCGGCGGCGATTGGGCGCCAGAGCGACACCGGATGATTGAGGGCGCTGAGGTGATCGAGCGAGCACCGGCGCTCGCGGCTCGCAACCCGACCGGCGGCTACCTCTTCTACGACTGCCAGACCGATGATTCGCGGCTCGTGCTGACAGTCATCGAGGAGGCGGAGCGGTTCGGCGCGATCTGCGCTAACCGGCTCGAAGCTACAGGGCTCGTTGAGCACAATGGCCGTGCCCGTGGTGTCGCAGTACGTGACGCCGAAAGCGAGAGTGAGTTCGAGATCCGCGCCGACAATGTGGTGAATGCCACTGGAGTGTGGGCCGATCGGCTTCGCC
>CAIJLJ010000117.1 GCA_903821395.1 uncultured Solirubrobacterales bacterium
AATCTAAAGACAGCGAAGTTGCTAGGGTTGGAATTCCATCCGCAGCTTCTCGCTACCGCCGACGAGGTCATCGAATAGCGAAGCTTGTTGCTGCGGTGTATGAGTCCGTTCATGGCAGATTTTGTTGCAGAAGTGATTTGAAGGTTTTGGCGAACAGTGATTCCGTCGTCCTGAGACGATCTGCTGCGGAGGCGGACGATGATGGGGCGGCTGAAGCGCGAACAGAGCTAAGCCGGAATCTGGGTGACGACGTTTGATTGAAGGCGGCGTATCGAGGCGGGTGTCGAAGCCTGCCAGAACCTCCCCGAAAGGAGCGATACGCCATGTCGAGAGATACCACTGTCATCGCCTTCCGTCAGCCTGACATTATCGATGATCCCCTGACTGAACTTGCCCGTGAAGGCGCCCGCCGAATGTTGGCTCAGGTGCTGATTGCCGAAGCCGACGCCTTCGTCGCCATGTGGAAGAACGAGAAGTTGCCGGATGGTCGCGACCGCATCGTGCGTCACGGCCACGGGCCGCATCGCGCGATCCAGACAGGAGTTGGACCTGTCGAAGTCCGCCGCGCCAAGGTGCGCGACCGGGGCGACGTGGACACGGAGGAGAAAATCCGATTTTCCTCGGCGATCCTGCCGAAATGGGCGCGGCGGACGAAGAGCCTCGACGCGCTGTTGCCGGTTCTCTACCTGCGCGGGGTATCGACTGGCGATTTCCGGGAGGCGCTCGCCGCCTTGTTGGGCAAGGACGCGCCGAACCTGTCGCCGGCCGTGATCTCGCGGCTGACGGCAGAGTGGCAGGCGGATTACGACGCCTGGCAGAAACGCGACCTCTCAGCACGGCGATACGTTTACGTGTGGGCGGACGGGGTCTACCTGCAGGCCAGGATGGAAGACAACGCCGAATGCATGCTGGTGCTGATCGGCGCGACGCCCGAAGGCAAGAAGGAGCTTGTCGGCTTCCAGACCGGGGTGCGCGAGAGCGCGCAGAGCTGGCGTGAGCTCCTCATCGACATCAAACAGCGTGGCCTCGAGATCGCGCCGGACCTCGCGGTTGGCGACGGTGCGCTCGGCTTCTGGAAGGCGATCGAGGAGGCCTTTCCGAGCACCAGGCACCAGCGCTGTTGGGTTCACAAGACCGCCAACGTGCTCAACAAGGTTGCCCTCTCGGTCCAGGTCAACATGAAGGCAGACCTTCGTGAGATTTACGGCGCGCCTACCCGCGCGGCAGCCGAGGTCGCGATCGACGTGTTCGCCGAAAAATACCGCGCCAAGTACGACAAGGCGGTCATCTGCTTGACGAAGGACCGGGAAACTCTGCTCGCCTTCTTCGACTTCCCTGCCGAACACTGGGACCATCTGCGCACGTCAAACCCGATCGAGAGCGTATTCGCGACAGTGCGTCATCGGACCGTGCGGACGAAGGGCGCTCTGTCGGCGAAGACTGCCAAGCTCATGGTCTTCAAACTCGTCAACGCCGCCGCGAAAACATGGCGGCGATTAAACGGCGAGAACCAGTTGCCAAAGGTCGTTCAAGGAGTCAAATTCAAAAACGGAATCGAGGTCACTGAAATGCCGGCTCACCACGCCGCCTGATCAACCTCGTCACCCAAAATCCCGCATAGCTCCCCGTAGGGCCGCGTCTGGCGGTAACGGCGGTTGGATAAAGGGTCGGTTTGCTCTTTCGAGAGGACCGATTCCTTGCCCGGCCGACATGTCACCGACCACCAGATGAGGCTTTACATGACCTTGCGTCGCAACCATTCGCCGGCCATCGCCGGCGCGAAGGCCGGTTTCAGCACACCAACCGCCTACCGGTTTGAACAGGCTGCCCCACTTCCTACCCAAGAGAAGGCTCGGCGCAATCGGCGCCGGGCCGATCCATTCGCTGGCGTCTGGGAGAACGAAGTTCTCCCCATGCTGCAGGCCGCGCCCGGATTGAGGCCAATCGCTGTCTTCGAGGAGCTATGCCGCCGGCATCCGGAACTGGGTTCGGGAACGCGGCGGACGCTTGAGCGGCGCATCCGGGCCTGGCGGGCAGTGAACGGTCCGGACCGGGAGGTGATCTTCCGCCAGGAGCATCCGCCGGGCCGTATGGGATTGTCGGACTTCACCGAAGTTGCCGATCTCGGCGTCAGCATCGCCGGCGAGTTGCTCGACTGTCGGCTTTATCACTTCCGGCTACCCTTTTCCGGGTTCGAACACGCCCATGTCGTGCTGGGCGGCGAGAGTTTTGTCGCGCTGGCGGAAGGATTGCAAAACGCCCTATGGGCGCTGGGCGGCGTTCCTGAGCAACATCGCAGCGACAGCCTGTCGGCCGCTTTCCGCAATCTGGACGCCGATGCGAAGAAGGATTTGACGCGCCGCTACGAAGCGTTCTGCGATCATTACGGCATGGTTCCGACCCGCAACAATCCCGGCGTGTCGCATGAGAACGGCTCGATCGAGAGCGCCCACGGCCATCTCAAAAGAGCGCTCGCCGACGCCCTGTTGCTGCGCGCCTCGCGCGACTTCGAGGATCTCCCGGCTTGGCGAGGCTTCGTGGACGAGATCGTCGCTCGCGGCAACGCGCGCAACACCAAGCGCATCGATCAGGAAAGGCTGGCGCTGAAAGACCTACCGTTCCGCAAGACCGCCGACTACGAGGAGGTCAACGTCGATGTCACGACATCGAGCGCCTTCACGTTGCGCAAGGTGTTCTACTCGGTCCCCTCCCGGTTGATCGGGCACCGCCTGCGCGTGCGACTTTACGACGACCGGCTCGACTGCTTCCAAGGCGCGACGCTCATCGCCACCTTGCGGCGCGGGCGGCCACAGGCCAATGGCAAACATGGCCATGTCGTCGACTATCGCCATGTCATCCATTCCCTGCGCCGCAAGCCGATGGCGCTGCTCAACCTGGTCTATCGCGACCAGCTCTTCCCCCGCCGTGCCTACGCCCTGGCGTTCGACGCCTTGCTCGCCGGACTGGGCGAGCGGCCCGCTTGCCGCGTCATGGTCGGCCTTCTGGCGCTCGCGCATGAACGCGCCTGCGAGGTCGAACTCGCCGCGGCGCTGCAAATCGCTCTCGACGATGGAGTGCTTCCGAACCTCAAGGCGCTGATCGAACGCTTCCGCCCGAAGGATACCGCCGTACCTGTCGTCGTCGTCACGCTGCCCTCCCTTGCGATCTACGACCAGATCGCCGCGACAATGGGAGAAGCCGCATGAAAGCGACCGACACAATCAACGCCGCCCGCATCGACCTGCTGCTCGGCGAACTGCGCCTGCCCGGCATCAAGCTCATCTGGGCCGCTCTGGCGGAGACCGCCGATAAGGAGGGCTGGCCCGCCGCCCGCTTCCTGGCAGCCCTCGCCGAACAGGAGATGGTGGAGCGAGGCCGGCGGCGCTTCGAACGTCATCTCGAGGAAGCGCGCCTGCCGCCGGGAAAGACCCTCGACGCGTTCGACTTCGCCGCCGTGCCGATGATCTCCAAGGCGCAGATACAGGCACTCGCCGCCGGCGACGCCTGGCTCGAAAAGGGCGCCAATCTCCTGTGCTTTGGGCCGCCTGGCGGGGGAAAATCCCACTTGGCGGCGGCGCTCGGCATGGCCCTGATCGAAAAGGGCTGGCGCGTGTTGTTCACGAGAACCACCGATCTGGTGCAGAAACTCCAGATCGCGCGCCGCGATCTCGTGCTCGAAGCAGCGATCGCCAAACTCGACAAATACCATCTGCTGATCCTCGACGATCTCGCTTACGTCACCAAGGATCAGGCCGAGACCAGCGTTCTGTTCGAACTGATCAGCGCGCGATACGAGCGGCGGTCGATGCTCATCACCGCCAACCAGCCGTTCGGCGAATGGGGAAAAATCTTCCCGGATCAAGCCATGACGCTCGCAGCCATTGATCGCCTCGTGCACCACGCCACGATCCTCGAAATGAACGTCGACAGCTATCGGCGAAAAGAGGCGGTCGACAAAGCGCACGGAGCGGGACGCCCGGCAATACGCGCAACAATCAAAAGCTCATCCTGATTGTCGCTCCACGACAATCAAATCACGCGTCACGAAAATATCGCTTGCGTTATCGTCGCGCCGCAACAATCATCTCCTCGCCGCGACCGCCAAAATGGCCATCCTGATTGTCGCGGAGTTCTCATCCAGATTGTCGCGCTACAGCTGCATAGTTTCGTCCCAGCCAAGCCCGCGGCTTCCCCCACGAGTTCCATATTTCCGGCACGACCAAAATAGAGGCAATGCCGCATCGATTGAGAAGCCCTGCGGACCCGACTCATTCCTGTCACGATTCATGGGTTAGAAGCGCGCAGGCCGAAGTGAAGCACCTCTCGCGCCCGCCCTGCCCCTGTGGTGGGGCGTTTCTTTTTTTGGAACGGATTTCCGATGTCTGGGTTGGTCATGCAGGTCGGGAAGACCGAACTGCAAAGTAAGTCTCCCGAAAC
>CAIJLJ010000118.1 GCA_903821395.1 uncultured Solirubrobacterales bacterium
GGTGAACCGCCCCGGGTTTGCCGGAGGCTCCAACTCTTGAGAGGATGGAGCCACCATGAGCAAAACGACGAACAAGTTTTCACCCGAGGTCCGGGCGCGCGCCGTCCGGATGGTTCTGGATCATCAGGGCGAGCATGGCTCGCGATGGGCGACCATCGCGTCGATTTCCGCGAAGATCGGCTGCTCCGCGCCAACGCTGAACGCGTGGCTGAAGAAGTCGGAGATCGATAGCGGGAAGCGGGTTGGCGTGCCCACCGATCTTTCCGACAAGCTGAATGCTCTGGAGCGGGAGAACCGCGAACTTCGGCAGGCCAACGAGATTCTACGCAAGGCGTCGGCTTATTTTGCGCAGGCGGAGCTCGACCGCCGGTTCAAGCCATGATCGCGTTCATCGACGATCAGCGCGCCGATCATGGGGTCGAGCCGATCTGCAAGGTCTTGCCGATCGCCCCTTCGACATACCACGCGCATGTCGCGCGGCGGGCCGATCCCGGCAAACTTTCGAAGCGGGCGCGCGGCGACGCGCGTCTGAAGGTCGATATTCGCAAGGTCTTCGACGAGAACTTCAAAGTTTACGGCGTCCGCAAGGTCTGGCGGCAATTGAAGCGCGATGGCCACGACGTGGCGCGTTGCGCCGTCGAACGGCTGATGCGCGCCATGGGCTTGCAAGGCGCTGTTCGCGGCAAGCCCGCGCGCACCACCGTCAGCGACAAGGCCGCGCCCTGTCCGCTCGACAAGGTCAACCGCCAGTTCAAGGCGCCGCGGCCGAACGCGCTGTGGGTCTCGGACTTCACTTATGTCGCGACCTGGCGGGGTTTCGTCTACGTGGCCTTCGTGATCGACACTTTCGCGCGGCGGATCGTCGGCTGGCGCGTGTCGAGCTCCGCGCACGCCGGCTTCGTTCTCGACGCGCTGGAGCAGGCGCTGCATGATCGCCAGCCCGTGAAAGGCGGCGGCCTCGTTCATCACAGCGATCGCGGCGTGCAATACGTGTCGATCAAATACACCGAAAGACTGTTCGAGGCTGGCCTCGAACCCTCCGTCGGCAGCGTCGGCGACAGCTACGACAACGCGCTCGCGGAGACGATCAACGGACTCTACAAAACCGAAGTCATCCGGCGACGCGGTCCATGGCGCAACCTCGAGGCCGTCGAGTTTGCCACGCTCGAATGGGTGGACTGGTTCAACCATCGACGGTTGCTGGAGCCCATCGGAAATATTCCACCAGCCGAAGCAGAAGCTCGCTACTATGCAAGCATCGAGGAGCCGGCCATGGCCGCGTGACTCAAACCACCGAGCCTCCGACGAACCCGGGGCGGTTCAGTCGCTAAGCCAAGTTGTACTTCGTGCGTAAATTTACGAGGCAAATCCAATGGCCTTCCGAGAGGTTCCGCGTGATTTTCAAAAAGCACTCAGTTCCGCGGCGCTTTGCTCCAAGCGCCCAAGAGATGGCCACTGTTTTACGCGGTCTCTATCTTTCACTGATGGGACGCGAGCCTGACGCACCTGGCTTGGCTCACTGGGTGCGCACGTGGCAGCAGGGCGGCGACTTAGGCAACATCGTCGCCAGCCTGCTGGCCAGCGAGGAGTGTCGCACTTTCGCCAC
>CAIJLJ010000119.1 GCA_903821395.1 uncultured Solirubrobacterales bacterium
CTGCCGCGTGATCTGGTGGACAATCGACCGGGCCGACGATTAAAGCGCGCTGACTGCTTCTTCTTCTTCGTCCTTAACTTGGAACGAAGAGCCGCAGCCCCAGGCAGCGACGACGTTGGGGTTGTTGACTTGGAAGCCAGCTCCCTGAAGCGATTCGACGAAGTCGATCTCGGATCCGTCAACGTAGGCGAGGTGCTGCGGATCAACTAGCAGCTTCAAGCCGTGATCCTCAAAGACGATGTCGCTCTCGCGCTGCTCGTCGAACGCGAGTTGGTATTGGAAGCCTGAGCAGCCACCGCCTTTTACTCCAACGCGAAGGCCAGCAACCTCAACGTCTGCTCCTTGAGCGTCGAGATACTCACGCGCCTTGACCGCGCCGACCTCGCTGAGGACGATCCCCTTAGCTTTGAATGTAACTTCAGTCGTTGTCATCGCTTCACGAAGTATAGCGGTGCTCTACCCTGTCATTAGATGCCAACTGCCGATGAAGTGAAAGCGCGAATTGAAAGCGGTATCCCGGGCGCTGAGGCCGACGTTACGAGCGACGATAACGTGCACTTCAGCGCCCGCGTCGTGGCAGCCGAATTCGCTGGCCTCAACCTAGTCGAGCAACATCGCCTCGTTTACGCAATCTTTGAAGACGGTGAACTCGGTGGCAGCATTCATGCCCTAGCCTTGACAACGGAGACTCAATGACCGACCAACCCGAAAACCCACTGCGCGAAGCACTCGCCGACGCAATCGCTTCAAACGAAGTGATCCTCTTCATGAAGGGTTCGCCAGAGCAGCCGATGTGCGGTTTCTCTGCCCGTACCTGCGCAGCACTGACGGCAACTGAAACCGAGTTCGCGGCTGTCGACGTTCTCGCCGATCCGCGAATCCGCCAAGAGCTCTCCTCAATTTCCAACTGGCCAACGATTCCTCAGCTCTTCGTCCGCGGCGAGCTGGTCGGCGGCGCCGACATTGTTGGCCAGATGTACGAGAGCGGCGAGCTTGCCGCAGTCCTTGGCGCGCCCGCAACCGCTGGCAGTGAGCCACTGCCAGAGACGACCGAACCCGGCTCGGCGCCGCCGCTGCAGATCGAAAACCGCCTCGGTTAGCCTCGGTGACCTCGACAGCAATTGCCGACGACGTCGGTAATCCTCACCACGTTCGCCGCTGGTACGTACTCGCAGTAATCGGGATCGCGCAGCTGATGGTCGTGCTAGACGCGACGATCGTCAATATCGCCCTGCCTTCGGCGCAGGCTGACCTTGGCTTCTCTAATGCGTCGCGCCAGTGGGTAATCACCGCCTACGCGCTGGCCTTCGGCGGACTGCTGCTACTCGGCGGCAGGCTCTCCGACCTGTTTGGCCGCAAATGGACCTTCATCGCCGGCCTGCTTGGCTTCGCCTGCGCTTCAGCGATCGGTGGAAGCGCGCAGAGCTTTGAGGTTCTTGTTCTGGCCCGCGCGCTTCAGGGCGCGTTCGGCGCGATTCTCGCGCCGGCTGCGCTCTCAATCCTCACTACGACCTTCACCGACCCAGAGGAACGCGGCAAGGCGTTTGCGATCTTTGGCGCAATCAGCGGCGGCGGCGCAGCTGTCGGTCTACTACTTGGCGGCATTCTGACCGAATACCTCTCCTGGCGCTGGTGCCTCTACGTCAACCTTCTCTTCGCGATCCCGGCAGCGCTCGTAGCACTGTGGCTGATTAAAAATGTCGCCGCGGCAGCGCACGCCGAGCTCGACATCCCGGGGACGATTCTTGGCTGTGGCGGCCTGCTCCTAGTCGTCTTCGGCTTCTCCAAGGCTGAAACGGCTGGCTGGGGCGCGCCAGTCACGCTAGCGATGCTAGGCGGGGCCGTCGTCCTCCTGGTGCTCTTCTTCCTCTGGCTCCGACGCGCCACCCATCCCTTGCTGCCGCTGCGAATCGTCGAGGACCGGAACCGCGGCGGCTCCTTCCTGACGATCTTGATTGCTGGCCTGGGGATCTTTGGCGTCTTCCTCTTCCTCACCTACTTCATGCAGCAGAACCTTGGGTTCACTCCGATCCAGGCCGGCCTTGCCTTCCTGCCGATGCCGATCTGTATCGTCACCGCCTCGATCATCGCTCAAACCCGGGTCCTGCCGAAGACCGGGCCGCGGCCGCTAATCGTCACTGGAATGCTCTTCGGCGCCGCTGGGATGACCTTCCTCGCCCAGCTCGACAGCGGCTCAACCTATGTCAGCAACGTCATGCCGGGGATCATCATCCTCGGGCTCGGCTTCGGGATGATCTTCGCGACCGCGATCAACACCGCCACGCTCGGCGTCATGCCCCAAGACGCTGGCGTCGCCTCGGCTCTCGTCAACACCTGTCAACAGGTCGGCGGGGCCGCCGGTACGGCCCTGCTCAGCACCATCGCTGCTACCTCGACCGCCGCCTACATCACCAGCAACGGGCACTCCCGCGAGACCGCTGCCGCTGCCGCGATCCACGGATACACCGTCGCTTTCTGGGTCTCGGCCGCGATCTTCCTGCTCGGAGCGATCGTCGGCGCGGTCCTGCTGAGGGGCGGTCCCAACCAGACCGTCGCCGCCGGCACGCCTCAAGTGCTCGGCGATCCTGCGTGAGTCGCAGATCGCTTCGCCCTCTTCGGTGACTAGTAGCGGCACGACGTTCTGCCCGCTAAGCGCCTCGACTTCGCTGCGCCGGCTCTTGCGCCACGGCACACGCAGCTGCTCATGCTCGATTCCTTGGCGCTCCAGCTCGCGCGCGACGCGGCCGCAGGCGCAGAGGTAGTTGGTTGGAGCTGGGCAGCGGTAGAGCGTGACCACAGCTCGAGAGTAACGGGCGTTGTAATAGGGTCGCGGAGTGCCTGTTGCCGTTGTAACCGACTCGACCCACTACCTGCCGCGCGAACTGATTGCCGACTACGGCATTCATCAGGTCAGTCTCTACGTCAACGATGGCGGAACGCTGACGCGCGAGGCAGAGATGCCGAACTTCCACGCCTTCTATGAGGATTTGCGGACACGCAGCGATCTGCCGACTACATCGCAACCTTCGCCCGGCGACTTCATTGCCGTTTATGAGCCACTGATCGCCGAGGGCTACGACATCATTTCGATCCATCTGGGTGCGGGCATCTCAGGAACGTGTGACAGTGCGCGCCAAGCCGCTGAACAGATCAGCGGCGATGGGTCGCAGCGCAGGATCGAGGTCGTCGACTCCGCCAGTGCAGCGGGAGGCCTCGCGCTAATCGTCCTCGCCGCGGCCAGCGCGGCGCAAGGCGGCCGTGACATCGAGGCAGTAAAAGCCCGCACATTGGCTGCCGTTGATGACGTCAAGATCTGGTTCTCAGTCGACACACTCGAGTACCTCCGTCGCGGAGGCCGGATCGGCGCAGCCCAAGCTTGGCTTGGTAGCGCGCTGAAGATCAAGCCGATCCTCAGCTTCGACGAAGTGATCACGCCGGTTGAGCGCGTTCGCACAAACCGCCGTGCCTTTGAGCGGATGGTTGAGCTGCTCGAGGAGCGCAAGGAGGCGGGCGCGTCTTCTTGGGTCGTGCAGTACATCGAAGTACCCGAGCTTGCCGAGCAGATGGTTCAGCGCGGCCGCGAAATCTTCGGAACCGATCCACTTTTCTGCACCGAAATTGGGCCCGTGATCGGAACCCACGCCGGGCCCGGGGTCCTCGGCGTGTCGGGGATCAACCCCGAACTGCTCGAGCCGTAAGCGACTACTAGCGGCGCTTGCGGCCGATCAGCGCGGCTATGCCGCCACCGATCACAAAGCCAGCGACGGCTGCGCCGGCCAGAACCTTCGGGCGATGACGATTGACCTGTGTGCGCCAGTCAGCAACGGCGACAACCTCGCCGCGCAGCTGGGTAAGCGACTGGGCGAGCTCCGTCTGACGCTGGGCGATTGAGACCCGCAGCTCGTCTTGAGTCCGTGCCGGGCTCATCCGCGATCCTCCTCAGGGAGCACGACGGCCTCACGAACCTGCTCGCTCATAAGGTGCGCCTCTTCGCTGATCGTCTCTTGCGTCTGACGTACCGCGGCGATCGCCTGGTCTGGAATCGGCGCTTTCGCTTTCTTCAGCAGCTTGGCGGCAATCAAACCAGCGATGACCGCGCAGACAATTAGAAGGAATGCAACGAGGAAGAAGCCCCAGAAGAATGTCTGCCCTGGGAACAGCAGGTACCAAGCCAGCCAACTGGCTCCCTCGATGATCAAGAGCAATGCGCCTACGAGGAACACGCCAGCGGCAACAGCGATCACAGTTCCGCGGCCGAAGACGGCAGCCTTCTGCTGAAGCTCGACCTTGGCTAGCTCAACTTGGTCTTGGACAAGCCCGCGAGCGTCGGCGGTGACGCGCTGGATCGCCGCTGCGAGCGCACTCTCGTTTGGTCCGGGTGCGTTCGTCATCAGCTAACGGCCCCGCATCCGGCCAAGGACCTGCGCTGCCACAAAACCACCGGCGGCCGCGAGGCCAATCAAAATCTCAGGGCGCTTCTCGAGTAGCGGCCGCTCAACTGGCGGCGGCTCGTAGGCTGGCGGCACGAATTGCTGCTGCATTCCCGTGGGCTGCGTAGTTGCGGAAGTTGCCGTAGGCTGGCCAGGCTCGCGTGGGCCCGGGACCACCGGTGGCTGGTTTGGATCGATGCTCACGCCGGTGGATCTTCGTTGAGGAACCGCTGCCAGACGAAGGCTGCAAGGCGCAGCGCAGCGATGCTGGCGAGTGCCTCGAGTCCGGCGACGAAGCCCATCCATGCGAGCCGCTTGATCATTTCGTTCTCCATCGGGGCGGACGTTAGCGCACCACGGGCGCGAGAGCCGCAAGGCCTCTGCCCACTGCAGTTGGCACTAGCGCGGCTCGAGGCCGTCGCAGATCGTGCTGACGATGAACTCTTTTGCCTGGTCGTAGTCGCCAGCGGCTTCGGGCAGAATGTCGAAAATCCAGCCGCTCAGCACCTGCTCGACTGCCCCGTAGAAGGCCATCGCGGCAAATGTGGGCGTGATGTCGCTGCGCAGCTCGCCGCGCTCCTGGGCCGACGCCACAATCGCACCGATCAGCTCGTACGCTTCGCGGATCTTCTCAAGGTGGCTGCGGCCGAATGAGTTGGCGGCGCGCGTCACGTCAACGATGATCACCTTCATCAGATCCGGGTCGTGGCGGTACGAATCGATGATGAAACCGGCGACCGCGGCAAGCTTCTCTCGCGCTGGCGCCGGTTCTGCATCGACGCGCGCAATCTCCTCAAGCATCAGATCCCAGCGCTCAAGGAAGAGCGTGTCGAGGATCTCGTCTTTGGACCGAAAGTAGTGATAGACGAGCCCGTAGGCGACGCCAGCTTCGTCGGCTATGTCGGCTACGCGGCAGCCGTGGAATCCCTCGCGGGCGAAGACCTTGACCGCTGCGTCGAGGATCACGCGCCGCTTGTCGGTTGCCTGTTCTTGGCCGGAGGTAGTCATCGGGAGAGGCCCTGATCGACGCTGCCGTAGGCGTCAGGCCGCCGGGAAGCGAGCGAGGGAAGTTCGCTGCGGATCCGCTCAAGTTCGGCGAAGTCAAGGTCGGCGCTGATCAACATCTCGCTCGTTGTATCGGCTTTTGCCAGCTCCGTGCCCCACGGGTCGAGAATCACCGACTCGCCGCCCGCCTCCATCCCCGGCGCAATCTCGCCAACTTGGTTTGCGGCGACCACGAAACACTGGTTCTCGATTGCCCTCGCGCGGAGCAGCGTCGCCCAGTGCGCTTGCGTTGTGTGCTTTGTGAAGCAGGCCGGCACGACCAGAATTTTCGCTCCCCCGACTGCCTGCAGCCGGTAGAGCTCCGGGAAACGCAGGTCGTAACAGATGCTGAGACCGATCACGCTGCCGTCTGCAAGCTTGCTGCTAACGATCCTGCTGCCGGGCTGCTGGTTGTCAGATTCGCGGTAGGCCACTTCGGCCAGCCCCACGTCGAAGAGGTGAATCTTGCGGTAGACAGCCTTGCGCTGCCCGTCGGGCCCTAGGTGAACGCTGGTGTTGTGGAGCTTCTGTTCACCGTCGATCGTCTCCGCGACCGAACCGGCGATCAGATCCAGTTTTAGCTCGGCGGCAATCTCCGTAGCCCACGAGATCGCTTCACCATCGAGGCTCTCTGCCACGGCGCGCTTCTCAGCTGGCGTCCCACCGGCCGCCCACCACTCAGGCAGCAAAACCAGCTGCGCGCCATCCGCAGCCGCTTCGCGCACGAAGCGCTCGGCCTTCGCGATGTTGGTCGCAAGGTCCGGCGTGGCGGTCATCTGTATCGCGGCAACTCGCAAGGTGATGGCAAGGGTACCCCGCGCCAATGGCCTGGTGAAACTGAATCGCGCTACTCAGCTAAGGAACGAACCGCTGGCGTCGCTGAGGCCACCGATCGCGCCGCTCTCTTCAAGCGCGGCGATCTGCTCGGCGTCGTAGCCGGCGGCGGCGAGAACCTCGTGCGTGTGCTCGCCGAGCGATGGGGCCGGTAGGCGGTCGTTGTCTACCGGCGTGCGTGAGAAGGCGAGCGGGCTGGCGACGGTCATAACTGGATTGGTCGCGCCCGGCTGACTGAGGCCGGTGACCATCCCACGGGCCTTGAAAAGCTCCGATTCGAGCGCCTCTTCAACCTCCAGCAGGGGCTCAACGCAGCAGTCGTACTGGGCGGCAAACTCGGCCCATTCGGCGCGTGTTCGCTCCATGAAGATGGCCTCGACGGCCTTGTGAGCTTCGCTGCCGGGGCGCTCGAACTGCTTTTCGATCAGTTCCCCATGGCCGGTGCCATCGCACCACAGCTTCCAGAACTTCGGCTCCAGTGCGCCCATTGAGACCCAGCCGTCCTTGCACTCGTAGGGGCGGTAGCAGATCAGCCCGCCGGCCAGCTCCCCTTCGCCGCGGCGCGGAGACTTGCCGCCGGCGAGCGTGACTGCCGATGGCATAACCATCCAAGCCAGCGCGCCGTCGGTCATCGAGATATCGATCGACTGCCCTTCACCGGAGCGGTCGCGCTCGCGGATCGCGGCGAGAATCGCGAAGGCAGCCATCAGCGAGCCGGCGCCGATGTCGGCGATCTGCGCCGCCGATTGAACCGGCGGTCCGCCAACGTCGCCGGTCAGCCCGAGCAGTCCAGCATTGGCGAGGTAGTTCATGTCATGGCCCGCGCGCTGGGCATACGGGCCGTCTTGGCCGTAGCCGCTGATCGCGCAGTAGACGATCCCCGGGTTGACAGCCTTCAAAGCTTCGTAGCCGACCCCAAGGCGGTCGAGCACGCCGGGGCGGAATGACTCGAGCACGATGTCAGCGTCCTGCGCGAGCTTAAGCATCAGCTCGCGGCCTTCGTCGCTTTTGAGGTTGACGCGAATTGAACGTTTGTTGCGGTTCAGCGCTAGGAATAGAGCGCCGCTTGCCGACTTCTCAACGCCTTCATGAAACGGCGGCGACCAGCGTGCATAGTCGCCCATGCCGGTGTCCTCGACCTTAATTACGTCGGCGCCGCAGTCGGCCAGCAGCAGCGAGCAGAACGGCCCTGGTAGCAGCCGCGACAGGTCGAGAACGCGAAGATCTTCGAGCGGCAGCGCCATCGCTTAAGCCTAGGCGCCAGGGGCCGGGATGCCAAGCAGCCCGCGAGCCTCAGCAACGGTCGCCGGGCGCCGGCCCGCGGCCTCGGTCATCTCCCGCGCGACCGCGACCAGCTCGCCATTAGAACCGGCCATCTCGCCGGTCGGCAGGTAGAGGTTGTCCTCAAGGCCAACTCGAATCGAGCCGCCGAGGTCGAGCGCCGCTTCAATCAGCATCCACTGATCGCGGGAGATTCCAACAACACCCCAGTGGCTCCCCTCAGGCATGTTGTCGACCATCGCCGCCATGTTGTTCTTGCTCGCGGGAATTCCGCCGAGCACGCCCATCACGCAGTCAATGTGCAGCGGCTTTTTCAGCAGCCCCATGTCAACGAGCGGGTGGAGACTGCCGACGTGGCCGATGTCGAAGCATTCGTGTTCGGGCTTGATTCCGTTCGCGTTGAGCGCCGTTAGCAGTTCGATGATCTCGTCGAAAGAGTTTTCGAACACAGTCTTGAAAACGAACTCTTTGCGCGACTTTGAGTACTTCGCGTAGTTCATCGAACCCATGTTGAGCGCTGCTACTTCTGGCTTCAGCGCCTCAAGGTAGGCGACGCGCTTCTCGATTGAGACTCCGACAGTGCCGGTCGAGTAGTTGATGATCACGTCGTCGACGTTGGAGCGGATCGCCTCCGTGATCGCAGCGAAGTCCTCAATCTCGTAGGAGGGAACGCCTTCCGGATTGCGCGCGTGAATGTGGATCATCACGCCGCCTTCGTCAACGATCCGCTTCGCCTCTGCGCCGTACTCCGCAGGCGTGTACGGAATTGCCGGACATTGGTCGCGGTTGGCTATTGCGCCGGAGATCGCGCAGGTAATTACGACTGGATCTTCTTTTGACATTTGACCTTAGGACTGGGTTGGGAATCCGTAATCGACGCCTTGAGCGCGCTGCGGCCAGCGCTCGGTGACGACCTTGCCGCGGGTGTAGAAGAGAACTCCTTCGCGGCCGTGGACGTGAAGGTCGCCGAAGAGCGAATCCTTCCAGCCACCGAACGAGAAGTAGGCCATCGGTACTGGGATCGGCACGTTCACGCCGACCATTCCGGCCTGCACGCGGCTGCGGAACTCGCGCGCTGCGCCGCCATCCGCGGTGAAGATCGCGGCGCCGTTGCCGTACGGGTTGGCGTTGATCAGGTCGAGGCCGGCGTCGAAAGAGTCGGCCTTCAGCATCACCAGCAGCGGCCCGAAGACCTCATCGCGGTAGACGCTCATCTCGGTTGTGACCGAATCGATCAAGCACGGCCCAATGAAGAAGCCCTCCTCGGCGCCTGCAACGGTCAGCTCGCGGCCGTCAACGAGTACCTCGGCCCCATCGGCCGCGGCGGCCTCAACGTAAGAGGCAACGCGCTCGCGCGCCTGCGAAGTGATGACCGGCCCCATCTCGGTGCCGTCGGCATTGCCCGGGCCAACCTTCAGCGCGCGGGCGCGCTCTGCGATCGCCGCGCTCAGCGCCGCCGCAGTCTCGTCGCCGACGCTCACGGCCGCCGAAATTGCCATGCAGCGCTGGCCGGCGCTGCCGAAGGCCGCTGAGGCGATGGCGTCAGCGGCAACCTCAATGTTCGCGTCCGGCAGCACCAGCGCGTGGTTCTTGGCGCCACCGAGCGCCTGCACGCGCTTGCCGTGCGCCGTTGCCGTCTCGTAAATATGGCGGGCGATCGGCGTTGAGCCGACGAACGAGATCGCGTCGATCTCAGGATGGACGAGCAGAGCGTTTACGGCGTCCTTGTCGCCTTGAATGACGCTAAATACGCCTTCGGGAAGCCCGGCTTCGGCAAGTAGCTCTGCCAGCAGCAGCGAGGCCGACGGGTCGCGGTCACTCGGCTTGAGGATGAACGAGTTGCCGCAGGCCAGTGCGATCGGGAACATCCACATCGGCACCATCGTCGGGAAGTTGAACGGAGTGATCCCGGCAACAACGCCAAGCGGCTGGCGGTAGCTGGCCGAATCAACGCGGGTTGAGATCTGCTCGCTAGCCTCACCCTTCATCAGGTGGGCGATGCCGCAGGCAAACTCAACCACTTCAAGGCCGCGCTGAACCTCGCCACGGGCGTCGTCGAGCGTTTTGCCGTGCTCTGAGGTGACGATCGCTGCGAGCTCGTCAGTACGGGCGAAGAGCAGCTCACGGAAGGCGAACATCACGGCGTGGCGTTTAGCCAGCGACGCCGATCCCCATGCCGGGAAGGCGGCGCGGGCGGCGAGTGCGGCGCGGTCTACGTCGGCCTCGCTGGCGAGCGCTACCTGGCGCTGCACGGCGCCGGTCGCCGGGTCGAAGACATCGCCAAAACGGTCGCCGCTGCCGGCGTCGGACTTTCCACCGATCCAATGACCTACGACTGGAAGCTCTGAAGCAGCCATCACCTAAACCGGGACTACGCCTTGGCGCTTCCAAGGGCGCTCAATCTGCTTCGTTGATGCCATCTCAAAGCCGCGGCAGACAATCTCGCGAGTTTGGCGCGGATCGATCACGTCATCGATCATGCCGCTCTTGGCCGCGATGTAGACGTCAATCAGGCTCTGATAGCCGGCGATCAACTCCTTCTTCTTCGCTTCCGGATCATCGGCCTCGTCAACCTGGCGGCGCATCACGATCTCAACAGCGCCCTCGGCCCCCATCACGCTGATCTCAGCGCTCGGCCATGCCACGATCACGTCAGGCTCGTAGGCGCTGCCGTTCATCACGAAGTAACCGGCGCCATATGCCTTGCGGATGATCACCGTGATCTTCGGCACGGTGGCGTTTGAGACGGCGTAGAGCATCTTCGCGCCGTGGCGGATGATCCCATCGGCCTCGACCTTCGTGCCGACCATGAAGCCCGGGACGTCCATCAGGAAGAGCAATGGAATTCCGAACGCGTTACAAAGATTGACGAAACGGGCAGCTTTATCGGCCGAGTCGTTGTCGAGAATGCCGCCGAGCTGGCGCGGCTGGTTGGCAACAATTCCCACCGGCCGGCCTCCAAAACGAGCGAAGCAGGTGATGATCGTTTTCGCGAACTGTGGCTTCATGTCAAACCATTCGCCGTCGTCAACGATCTGGGCAATGATGTTGTACATGTCGTGGGGCTTGCGGTTCGATTCCGGCAGCGCGTCAAGCAGCGCCTCTTCGGCGCGCTCAATCGGGTCTGTGCACTCGGCGATCGGCGGCGCCTCTTCGCAATTGGTCGGCATGTAGGAGAGGTACTGCTTGATCGCCTCGATGCAGGCCTCGTCCGACTCAACCTCAAGGTCGCCAACGCCTGATTTGCGGCAGTGGATCCGTGAGCCACCAAGCTCCTCCTGCGTTACGTCCTCACCGACGGCGGCGCGCACAAGGTGCGGACCGGCGAGCGCCATTGAGCCGCGGCCTTTGACCATCGGAACGAAGTCGGCGAGCGCCGGAATGTAGGCGGTTCCTGCTGAGCAAGGCCCCATCAATGCCGCTACCTGGGGGATCACTCCGCTCATCACGACCTGCTCGCGGAAAAGGTGGCCAGAACCGGCGAAGAGCGAGCCGACGGCCTCCTGGATTCGCGCGCCAGCCGAATCAAGCAGCCAGATGAACGGCATCCGCTTCGTCAAGGCGAGAGCGCGCAGGCGACCAACCTTGGTCTCGCCGGTCATTCCCATCGAACCTGCCATCACTGTGAAGTCGTAGGCACAGACGGCGACCATCCGGCCGTCAACCTTGCCGTAGCCGCAGATCACACCGTCGGCGGGGGCGTCCTTGTCCTCTAGGCCACGGACCGAGTAATGAATTCCGCCGTGAATGCCTAACTCAACGAAGGTTCCTTCGTCGATCAGCAGCGCGATTCGCTCGCGTGCAGTCAGCTTCTCAGCTGCGTGCTGGCGGTCGATCTTCTCCTGCCCCCCTCCGAGCATTGCTTGCTCGCGACGGGCAGTGAGATCCTCCACCAGCGGGCGCAGGATTCCAGTGGTCTCTTCAGCATCACTCGTCGTCATTGGTCAGACGGTACTACGGCGCCGCTTGCCACTTCAGCGACCCTTCCACTGCGGCTCGCGCTTTTCGAAAAAGGCGGTTACGCCTTCGCGAATGTCCTCGGTGCCAAGCGCCTCGCCGAGCTGGCCGCGGAGGAAGTCGAGTGCCTCCATCAGATCCATGTCCTGCTGCTTCCAGATTGCGTCCTTGCCCATCCGCATCAGCAGCGGCGACTTCGAAGCGAGCTTCGCCGCCCACTCGGTCACGGCCGCATCGAACTCATCCAGCGGCACAACCTTGTTGACGATCCCAAGCCGCTCAGCCTCGTTGGCGTCGATCCGCTCGCTGAGCAGCAGCATCTCGGTCGTCTTTTTACGCGGCACGTTGCGGTAGATCAGCGCCATGATCATGAAAGGGAATACGCCGACGTTCAGCTCCGGCGTACCGAAGGTCGCCTTGTCGCTGGCGACGACGAGGTCGCAGGCCAAGGCGATTCCAAGCGAGCCGGCGAGCACGTGGCCGCGGGCGGCGCAGATCGTCGGCTTACCGAGCGTTCCGATCAGCTCAAAGAGGGCCGGAAAGCGAGCGAGCCGCTCGTAGCGCTGCTCAGCCGTCAGCTCCTCAGCAAAGCCGCCGAGGTCGCCGCCAGCTGAGAAGACGGTCTCATGCGTACTAGCGAGCACGACGCAGCCAACCTCATCATCGTCGCGGGCCCGCTCAAAGGCTGCGATCAGCGCGTCGAGCAGCGCGTCGGAGAGCGCGTTGCGAGAATCGGGCTGATTCAGCGCGATCGTCGCGATCTTGTTTTCGCTTGAGTAAAGAACGATCTCGTCGGTCATGGCGCTAAGGCTACGCCGCACCGACACGCCGTGTCGCACGAGCGCCAGCGACTACTAGCACTGACGGTCAAAACGACCAACTAGCGCAACGTATACCCGCTTGCCGGTAGTCTTCGCCAGATGAAGCTACGTGAACGCTCAAAGAGGGGTTCCGCCCTTTTCGCAATCTTGCTGATGACCTGTGCGCTAGCCGTAATTCCTAGCGCAGCTTCAGCATCCGGCTCGTCTAAAGCGTTCAAGACTCCCGACGGAAACATCATCTGCACTCTCGTGGGCGGTGCAGTCAACGGCGTCACCCTCGGCGTTGCGAAGTGCGGGATTAAGAAAGCCAACTGGTCGCAACCGAAGGCATGCCCCGCAGGGTGGGGTTTTATCTTTATGACGTCGACGATCGGCGTCAAAGGTTCGCCGAGCTGCGTCGACAACACGATCGCGCCGAAGGCAGTGCTTGCGATCGGGAAAAAGACCTCGCTCGCTGGCATAACTTGCAGCTCAGCGAAGAAGGGCGTGACCTGCATCAAAGCCAACGGGCACGGCTTCTTCATCTCGCGCGCCAGCTACAAGCTGTTCTAAGCGTCCAGGCCAGCATCAGAGCGGCCACGTCGCCGCCCGCTGCGAGCGCACGCCATCTCGCGTTCGCGATACCGTTGGACACCCCGTCAAACCAAGGAGCAGTAGATGGCCGCCACATCCGCAGTTCTTAAGCCAGACTTCGATCAGCAGCGCGCTCACTTCATCTTCACCGATGAGCACGAGCAGCTGCGTGAGTCGATCAGCAACTTCGCCAAGAAGGAACTCGCACCCCACGCCGACGAGTGGGAAGAGACAACCTTCCCTGACTCTGTCTTCACACGGATGGGTGAGCTCGGCTTCCTTGGCCTCGACAAGCCTGAGGAGTACGGCGGCCAAGGCGGCGACTACTACACCTCGCTGGTACTGGCCGAGGCAATCACGCACGCGCAGTCGGGCGGACTGGCGATGGGGGTTGCCGTCCACACCGACATGGCGATGCCGCCAATTCTTGCCTTCGGTACCGAAGAGCAGAAGCAGGAGTGGGTTGTGCCGGCAATCAAGGGCGAGAAGATTCTCTGCCTCGGCATCACTGAGCCCGACGCCGGCTCCGACGTCTCCGGCATCAAGACGCGCGCCGTCAAGGATGGCGACGAGTACGTGATCAACGGCTCAAAGACCTACATCACGAACGGCCACCGCGCCGATGTGATCGTGCTCGTGACGAAGACAGACTCAGACGCCGGCTACGACGGCTTCACGCTCTTCCTCGTGCCGATGGACTCGCCCGGTGTTATCCGCGAGAAGAAGCTTGAGAAGCTCGGCATGCACGCCAGCGACACGGCGCTGCTCGCCTTCCAGGACGTGCGCGTGCCGGAGACGGCCGTGCTCGGGCAGGTAGGCAAGGGCTTCTACCACATCATGTGGGAGCTTCAAGGCGAGCGACTGATCGGCGCTGCAGGCTGCGTCGCCGGCGCCCAGCACTGCATGGACAAGACGCTTGAGTACGCAATGGAGCGACAGGCGTTCGGCCGAAAGATCGGCAACTTCCAAGCTATCCGCCACAAGTTCGCCGACATGGCGACGAAGCTCGAGGCCGCCCGTCAGCTCACCTACATGACCGCTTGGCGATTCCAGAATGGCGAGTACCCGGTCCGCGAGATTTCGATGGCGAAGCTCTTCTCGGCTCGCGTCGCCTGCGAGGTCGCCGACGAGTGCATCCAGATTCACGGCGGCGCCGGCTACATGAAGGAGTACGGCATTGAGCGCGTCTGGCGCGACATGCGGCTGAACCGCATCGGCGCCGGCACCGACGAAGTAATGCTCGACGTAATCGGGCGCTCCTACGGCCTCTAAGCAGCAGATGGGCGCCAAGGGGCTGCCGCAGGAACCGTCGGCGCGGCAGATCATGCCGCCGTTCGGCGAGGAACACGACGAGCTGCGCGACTCGCTGCGGCGCTTCGTCGCGGCCGAACTGGCGCCCAACGCCGACGAGTGGGAACGCGAGCGCTGGTTCCCGAACGAGCTCTTCCCGCGGATGGGCGAGCTCGGTTTCTATGGCCTCAGCATACCGACCGAGATC
>CAIJLJ010000120.1 GCA_903821395.1 uncultured Solirubrobacterales bacterium
AGACGAGCTTGGCTTGGTAGATCAGCTGCCCGCCAGCATTGACGGCTTCGATTGTCTGCTGCGCGGCCTCTTTGTTGTTGTAACCGTCGAGGTCAACGACCTTTGGGTGGTTCGCTTTCAGCCGTTCAAGCACACGCGCTTCGTGAAGCAGCCCCTGTTCCTTGATGAAGCGCTGGAAATCGCTCTCCGGGCCTTCCTCGTAGCCGTTCGCGAGCAGCCAAGTGCGCAGCTCGCACTTCGACGGCTGGTAAAGGCGACTGATCGAGGAGGGGGAGAGGGTCGTCACTACTCGCTCGCCTTCTCCTCAAATTCATACCGCGGCTTGCCGCTCGCAGTCGTCGTCTTCTCGACGGTCACGCTGCGCGGCGCAGCGCTCTCGATCGCCTGCATCATCTTCTTTCGGCCGCTGCCGTTGCCGGAGTGGATCGTGATGCCGTCGCGCGGCCACAACGAATGGCCGAGATTGCCTTGATGCTCATCGATGAAGTCAATCACCTGGCCGCCGTTGCCGAAGCGCAGTAGTTCCTGGGCTGGGGTCAGCTCGTCACTCTCAACGGGCTCTGGCAGTTCAGGCGCATCGGCATCGTCGGAGCCGTCATAGACGTCGTCCTCGGCGCCGGCGAGGTCATGGTCGAGCGAAAGCTCAACTACACGCCCTGTCAGCAGCAGGAAGGCAACTTCGCGCGCGCTGATCAGGTGAATCCAGCCCTCGGGCGCGGCGCGGTCAACGAGATCGTCGTCTAGCCACACGCGTAGCTCACCCTCATCCGGGATTACACGGCCAAGCGCGTCGGTTACTGCGGAGCGGTACTGCTTGATCTCATCGGGCATAAATCAGAATCCTTGGTAGGTGCCATTGCGTACATCTGCTGCGAGCCAGGAGCACTGGCCCGGGTAAATCCAAACGCCGTCGTAGCCACAGCCGCAGCCGTGGGCCGTTGAACGATGGAAGTAGGTGCGCCCAGTTGGAGCGCTGCTCGCGATCTGCGAGTACGGGGTGTAGGCGATGTTCTTCCAGGCCGGCTTGAGCGGGTCGATCAGCTGGTAGCGGGCGTCGTAGAACGTCTGGTAGTTGAGCCAGTCGAAGACGTCGCTGACTAGCGTGAGCAGGCGCAGGGTTGGGTCTGGCCGTTGTGCCGGCGACGGAGCGGAGGTACTCATCTAGTTTGCCGCCTCTGTACTGCGGAATTCGAAGAGCCGCGCTCCGCCGTAGAAGCTGCGCCCGGGACCTCGCCAGTTTGTGCTCAGGAAGGCAATCTGCTCGGCTTCGTAGCCGAAGTGTGGGTTGGTGGGGCGGAGGACGTCACCATCCAACGGATCGACGGTCTCGCGCCCGCGGATGTTGCGAAGATGATCTGTGATGATCCAGCTGGGCTTCAGTCGGGCTTGGATGGACCTCTCGGGTTTGCGGAACTCGTTCTCGCATCTCTCGTTGCCGCCGAAGCAGCAGCCGTCGCAGACCGAGATGACGCAGTGCGGTTGCCAGCCCTCGACGAGGGCGAGGTCAGCGAATTCGTCATTCAGCGCACGAACGCGCAGAACCGAGACTTTCCGCCAGGGCATTGTGGTGCTCTTCGTGGTCAAGTTCAGCAAATAGCCGTCGAACGGTCCGACGGGGTGATCGGAGACGGTCACGGTCTTGATCTGCGTCCGTCCAGCGGGGTCGGTGAAGTTAAGTTCGCGGTCATCACGCGGCTGGTACGCGTCCACAAAGACGTAGAAGCTCATCTCTTCAAGCATGCGGCCTGACTGCTTCGCTAGGAAAGCGGGGTGCGTCAGCGTAAGTGCCCGTGTGTCGTAGCCAGCCGACAGGTAAAGCGCAGCTGGGCCTTGCGGATCCGCGCCGGCCCACTCAGCAGAGAGGGTTTGCGCTGCTTGGATTGGATGCGGGCTGATCGAAGGCATTGGGACTAGGTCGCTCGGTTAGCTAAAAATCTGACTCACAACAAGTGAACTGCCTGGCTTGTCAGAAATCCGCTCCCACGCGCGACCATAGAGGTAGAGGGATAATTTCACCAACTTCAATTCCGAAGGAGTCGCCGATGAGGCCGACAGAAGCGCTTGACCAGGTAATTGGGACGCTCGTTCGCCACGAGTTTGCGTTCGAGATGCACGAATGCGAGACCGAGGTTGGGATCAGTTACCCGAACACGGTCGTATTCGTTAAGGCAGAGCAGTGGCGCGGCCACACCATCGTGCAGCTCGCGGCTGACGTCGTGATCTGCGTCGAGCTGTCGCCTGAGACGAACGCCGGCATTTACTTCTGGCTCAACCAGCGCAACGCCGAGCAACGCATCGCCAAGTTCGTCCTTCGCGAGGGGCTTCGTAACGAGGAGCTCGCGCATCCTCACGGCGCGATCACGACCGAGATAGAGATCCCGGTTCATTTCACCAGCACCCAATTCCTCCACGCCCTACGCGAGGTGGCAAGCCAAGCAGAACAGTTTGCCGACCCGGTGAAGCAGATCTTCGGTGGCGAAACCCGGGCCGACGTGCTTGCCGAGCACCGCGAGCTCTTCGGGCCAGAACCCGGCGAAGACGGCCCGCCGTCAGAATCCCCGTTCTAGTAGCGACCTAGCCGCCATGACCCTCGGCGACATCGTCCTCGGCCTCTGCGTTCTCTTCTGCCTCTTCGTTGGCATCTGCGCGTTGCTGCTCTGTGTCGTGGGCTTCAGCTTCGGGCAGGGAGTGGCGATAACGCTCGCCTTTCTTTTCTTTGGCGTTTGGAACCCAGTCGGCTGGGTTGTGCTGATCTGGTGCATCTTCGCCCGCCGTGCTCAGGTGAAGCGGGCGATGCTCGAGAGCCAGGCTCGCTACGCGGTGCTTGAGCAGCCGAGTTCTGGGCTGCGGGCCCGGGCGACTGCTCACCCGCCGGCGGCGCGGGAGCTCACTCGTTGAGCGTTCTTCGCACGCTCTCCGGCGCCCTCGCGCTCGTGATCCTCGTCATCAGCTGGATCGTGGCGATCGGCGTGATGGCGGTGACGACGTACATCGGGATCGCGTCGCTCGTTGACGGGCAAACGCTTCAGGGGATCGTGGTGATAATCCTGATCGGCCCCGCGACGATGCTCACGCAGACAGTGATCGGCGCGCTGGCAATCCCGTTCGGGCTGCTCGCTGAGCCCGCGGAGTAGTCACGTCTCGGCCGCGCTCCGTCTAGATGTGCTCTTGGCTGGCCGCGTTGATGTAGGCGGCTATTAGGTCGGGTGATGTGGTTCCGAGCGTTGTTGCGTTCTGCCTGTTGCTTACTTGCAGCGTGATCGCGTCGCTGAAGAGCTTCATCCCTAAAAGCTTGTCGTAGCTAAATTCCTGCGTCTTCTTGTCGCCTAGGAAAACGGCTCGCTTGTTGCTGATGCACAGGAGCCCAGTGTCGATTACTTGAATCTCGGTCCCGACCGGCACCATCTTTCCGCGGACCGCGCCGGTGTTGAAGCGGACGCCCTTCGCGACTCGGAAGCTAACCCCGCCATAGCCGCCCTTGTACTGACGGATTGTCACTTCTTTCAGCATTTGGGCCGCAACGTCGAGGTATACGACCTCACCGGCCTTGGCAACCATTTGGGAATCGTCGATCGGGCTGAGGCGACCGGCGTTGGCGCGGGCAATCAGGATCGACTTGGATACGTCGGTGAGCGTTCCTTCGAACAGCTCCGGTTCCAAACCCATCATCTCCATCGAACCGAAAATCTCCTGGTCCTCGTCTTCGGAGAGGTAATCGTCAGCTAGGACGCGGTCCACGAGCGCCCTTGCGGTCTCGATCCGGCTCGATCTGTCCTGCTTGACCGAAATCTCGGCTTCAGATCTCGCCGCTTCGATTGCTGCCGGGAAGGTAGCCGGGTCGGCGCTGCCGTCAACGACCGATGCAAGAAGCCCGTTGTAGGTGACCGCCGCAGCTTTAGCGGCGTCTGACTTCACGCCCATCATTCGCGAAAAGAATCCACGCGAATCTGTTTGTGGTGTTGGGTCGGAGGCTGTGGCGGTGGCTGGTGCGGGCGCTGGCGCTGGTGCGGCGCCCGGGTGCTGCGCATCGGAGACGGCGTCGGTCCATTTAGTTCCATCCCACCAACGGAGCTGTTCCGCATTGTCGGGGTTCGCGTACCAGCCAGCGACCGGCATAGGCTTCGATTCACTCAAGCTAGCCCCACTTTCAAACAGCGATCAATCTGTTAATAAAAGAACTGTCAGTCAAACTACCGCAAACTCGGCGCCGCAACAGGCAGTGCGATCACCCGGGCTTGGTTGGTTGTTTTCGGCTGACCGGGGGCCGCCAAGTGGTCAAGCGCCGGTAGGTTTGGGGCCAGTGCTCACCATCACCCCAAACACCCTCACCCTCGTCTGCTCCTCCCTCGACGTCCCGCCACTCTTCACAACCAACGACGCAACCGGCCGGCGCAGCGGCTACGAGCCTGACGCTGCGGCCGCGGTCGCAGCGGCGGCGGGGCTGGAGCTGGAACTGGAGTGGATCTTCCGGCCGTGGGGCGACTTCGCTGGCGCTTTGGAGCGCGGTGAGTGCGACGCGATCTGGTGTGGCTGCGCGATCACGCCGGAGCGGCAGGAGATCTTCGATTTCAGCGCTCCTTACGCCGTCTTCAACGAGTCGGTCGTTACGCGGCCCGGCGCCGGCGTCGGTGGGCCGGAGGATCTGGCGGGGCTGCGCGTGCTGGCGATCGACGGCTCAACCAACCTTGCGCTCGCCGAAAGCTTCCCCGGCGCTATTCCCGTGCCGTTCGACGCTTCGACCAGTGAAGACGTGCTCGGCGAGATGCTCGCTTTGCTGCGGGCGGGGGAGGTGGACGCCGTAGTTGACGACGACGTCTGCTTCATCGAGCCTGACCCGACGATCGAGCTGGCCTTCACCGCGCCGACCGCCAACGCGTGGGGCGCCGCCTGCCGCAAGGGTGACGGGGATCTGGTGGCGCTGCTTGATGAGGGAATCGCCGGCGCTGATCTTGCGGGAGTGTGGGCGCGCTGGCTGGGCGCGCTGGAGTATCCGCTTTAGCCGGCCGCCGCAACACCGCAACCGGCTCGAAGGCGACGACCGCGGGGGTATTCTTCGCCGATGCCTAGAAGCCACCGCCACGTACCAGCTCTAATTGTCGCCGCGATCGCCGCGGCCGCTGTGGCCGCCGCTCCAGCCGCGGCCTCGACCTTCCAGCCCGACCGCTCGTTTGGCAGTCGCGGCATCGTGACCACCAAGCTCAAAGGCGTATCGCTGAACGCCTACGACGCGGTCGCGGTCAGCGGCGGCAAGACCGTCGTCGCAGGGCAGTCAAGTACCTCCAAGGGCGTAACGCAGGTCGTCGTGGCGAGGTACTTGAAGAACGGCAAGCTTGACTGCAGCTTCGCCAGCGACGGCATCTACAAGAGCGCTTTCCCGTCCTCGAAGGGGCCGTTCGTGGCCCGGGCCGTAGGCGTTCAGCCCCGAACCGGAAAGATCGTGGTTGCCGGCGGCTACGGCCAGGGGTCTGTGCTGCTGATGCGCCTG
>CAIJLJ010000121.1 GCA_903821395.1 uncultured Solirubrobacterales bacterium
CCGCTACTCGCTTGGTTCGGAGAAAGTGAAGGCGCTTGGCTGGGAGGCGAAGGTTCGTTTTGAAGAGGGCCTCGCCGAAACTGTTGCTTGGTACCAAGAGAACACTTGGTGGTGGGAGCCGATTCGCTCCGGTGACTACCGCGAGTATTACGAGCGCCAGTACGGCAGCTCGCTCGGCTAAGACTCGCTCGCCTCTGGCTCAAGCGGTTCGCCGGTCGCCGCGCCGAGGCGTGAAAGCGCCCTTACGGGCTGGCTTTCACGGAATTCCTCGGCCGCGGCGCCGGCGGACCGCTTGGCGCGGGCGCTGGGATAGGGTCGGGTTATGGCTGAACTTGATTCGAGTCAGTTGCGCGAGCATGAGCTGCGTAATCGCAGTGGTTGGAATGCTGACGCGCCGAACTGGGTTGAGGGTGGGCGGCGGAACTGGGCCAGTTCGGAGCCGACGTGGGGGATGTTTGAGCTGCCGGAGAGCGAGCTGAAGCTGCTGCCTGATGTTGATGGCTTGGACGCGATTGAGCTGGGCTGCGGTACCGCGTATTGGTCGGCTTGGCTGGCGCGGCTTGGGGCGCGGCCGGTGGGAATTGATCTCAGCGAGCGGCAGCTCGAGACGGCCGCGATGTTCCAGACTGAGCACGGGCTCGAATTCCCGCTGATCCACGCCAGCGCCGAGAACGTTCCGCTGCCTGACGAGAGCTTTGACTTTGCCTTCTCCGAATACGGGGCAGCGATCTGGTGCGAGCCGCAGGCTTGGCTGGCTGAGGCCTACCGGCTGCTGCGCCCGGGCGGGCGATTGATCTTCCTTGGCAATAGTCCGCTCGTGATGCTCTGCGCGAAAGAGACTGAGATCGACGAAGTAGAGGATGCCGTCGGGCCTGAGCTAATGCGACCACAGTTCGGGATGAACCGGCTCGAGTGGCCCGACGAGGAGGAGGTCTCGTTCCTGCTTCCTCACGGCGAGATGATCGCCCTGCTTCAGCGGATCGGATTCGAGCTTGAGTCGCTGACCGAGATTCAGGCACCTGAGGGCGCCGAAGAGACGCGCTACTTCGTCCCGCGCTCGTGGGCGCGGCAGTGGCCCTGCGAAGACGTCTGGTCGGTCCGTAAGCCGAGCGCTTGAATTGAGCTCGCGCTAGTCGGTCATTGCTGTCGACAGCGCGGCGAGGAGGACTGCCATGATCATCTTCTCGAGCTTGGGGCGGTCGCTGATCGCTTGAACGCGCCATTCGTCGGATGCGTCTTCGAGGAAACCGTAGACACCGAAGAGCGCGGCGCGTGCTGCAGGGGGAGGGTTCGCAGTTCCCAGGTGGTTGGCCGTGACCCCTTGCATCACGGCGAGCCTCGTCGCGACCGCGCAGGCGCGGAGTTCGTCGTCTGCGCTGCGTAGCGAGCGGGCGTAGAGCTTCCAACGATCGGTCGGGGCCAGCGCCTCGTCGACGTAGCGCGCGATGTTCGCGGGCATCTTATTCTCGATCGGAATATCGGGGCTTGCCTCAAACATCGCTTCAAGCTGCGAGCAGGCGCGCTTCACGGCCTCGAGGTGCAGTTCGCTCTTGCCGCCAGGGAAGTAATGGTGGATCAAGTTTGGCGTGACGCCAACTTCGGCTGCGATCTCCTTCAGCTCGACGGCGGGGTAGCCGCGGTCTGCAAAGGCGGCTAGCGCCACATCAATCATCTGGTCGCGGCGAACCGCAGGGTCGGAACGGTTTGCGCGCGGGGCTTTTGCAGCGGCCATCGAGCCGATCATACCGGGCGGCAGCGGCTAAATCGCCTCGCTAGGCGACTGCTGAAGGCTGCGGTAGCGCGCGAAAGCAACGACGGCCCAGATCGCCTCGACAACGCCGAAGGGCCACGTGCCGGCTAGGAAGCCGTAGGCGCTCGAGAGCAGGCAACCAAAGCCGAAGAAGAGAACAAACTGAGAGCCACGGCTCTCCAACGCATACATCAACATCATGAACGTGACGGCGCAGGCACCAAAGAGAGTCAGCATCGGAAACACAGTACGACCAGCTGAACGCGCAAGCCTTAAGCGGTTCGTCGGCGCGCCAGCCCAGGAATTACGTGAAATCCAGCCCGGAGGGCGCTTTCACGCCTCGGCGGCGCGACCGGCGAAGCGCTTAAGCCCGAACCGAAACTGAGTCCACGAAGCACTGCGGCCCAAGTCCCATAAGGGACCCGGGCCGCGGGTATTGCGCTTCTTGAGCTCTTACAGAACTACTTGGCTGGGCAGCCGAGCTTCTCGAATGCCTTCTTGTCCGCGTAGTACTTGGAGTCCGGCAGGTATGCGCCGAGAACCTTCTTCTCGTCGCCTGGCGTGACCGTGTTCTGGACTGCGTGCGTGAAGCCAGCAGCTGGGAGCATGTTGCGGATCTGCATCCAACCGAAGTCGGTGTCAGTTCCGCCGTCACCGCGCGGCGACCATTCGATCCACGCAACGCCGCACTTCGCGGTCGCGTTCTTTGGCTTGTCGGCAGCACGGCTGGTAATCACGAGGTACTTGCGGCCAGCTCGCAGCGGGACCTCCTCGTCGTAGACGCAGTCCATAACGCGCGTCGTCTTCGGCGATTCGTTCATGCAGAACGACTGGTACCTAAGGTCCGTCGCCTGCCACTTGCCCTTCGGGTTATTGAAGGTCTTTGCCGCCGTTGCGATTGTTCCGCGCAGCGCGTAGATCTTGCCGAACTTGCGGTTGATCGCATTACGGATGTATTGGTTATCACCGTTCGGGAAGAACCCTGACTGACCGATCTTCGTCGCGCCCTGCATCGGATCTGCCTCCGGGTGGAAGAGATTCAGCAGGTACTGGCGCGTGTACTGAACGCGCCAATTTGGCTTACCGCCAGCAAGCGCCGGGAAGTACGCCGGCTTGCCGGGCTGGTAACGGAGCGCGTTGTACTGATCAGCTGAGAGCAGCAACGCCGACGGATCGAGCGCCTGCGGAACCTCTGAACCAACCGCGTTACAAAGTGCCTGACCGGTCAGAACAGTGCCGTCGGCGAGAGTTAGCTCTGGGGTTGGCAACGATACGCCGCCCTCAATGTTCTTACCCTTGTCCGGAATGTAGACGCGAACGGCGATCCCTCGGATCGTGTCGCCGCCAGCCGGCTCGGTGTAGATCGTGTTGCGCGCCGGGGCGTTGGAGCGCCTGTTCGGATCGAAGGCAGTCGGCGACTGACCTGACGAGACCGTGAGCGTGTAGTCGCGCTTGGCAACGTTACGCGCAACACCAACGCGGAACGGGTTGGACGAGCCTGCATCTGGATTCCATTGGAAGTCGCTGATCGTGTCCTGAATCGCACCGAGGCGATCGTAGGCATTGATCGACGTGTAGCGCGCATAAGGGAACTTGCCCTTGAGACGTAGCGTCGAGCCCGGGATCGGCGTCCAAATGGCACCCCAGTAGTGAGCGCCCGCGTCAGGGTAGGCGATGTTGTAAGCCTCGACGCCGATTGCGCCAACGTGCCAGAAGCAGGTCGAGCCTGGGCCGCCGTAAAGCAGGTTGGGCGATTCGGTGACAGGAGCCGCGGCGCTGATCGCGCTAGAAGCCGGAGCCGCGGGGGCGGCAGCGACGGTAACCACTGCAGCAACGGCTCCAGCGACTAGAAGTTTGCGAAGTCCGCTTGAGCGGCGCGCGGAGTTCGCACTTCGGCGATTCAGTTTCATAGAAATCCCTCCTCAGGGAATGTCACATAAGTGATCAGTGCGCCAAGCATCCCACATCCGAGCTTCCGGTGCGGCAGTCTGCACGGCGAGGCCCGCAGGCGCGCTCAGCCGAAGCTTGAGATCTGCCAGCGCTTGTCGAGGCGCTCGAGCGTAAATGTGTACGTCTGGGATGACTTGTCGCCGG
>CAIJLJ010000122.1 GCA_903821395.1 uncultured Solirubrobacterales bacterium
CATGCGGCTGCACCCGCTCGACAACGGCTGCGAGAAGAACCTCCTTTTCACGCCGCAGATGTATGAGCCGGAAGAACTAGGGCGTGTCGTCATTTAGGGGATTCGCAAATCATCTGAAGCGTGATTCATAGAGAGCCTTCTTTTAGGGGGGGGCTTTGCGATGAAGCGCTACGGATTGCGCGACGACCAATTTGTGCGGATTGAGCGTCTTCTGCCGGGCCGTCCTGGTACGGTTGGCCGCAGCAGCGAGCTTGGCAACCGCCTGTTCGTCGAGGCGGTGATCTGGAAATTCCGTTCAGGCGCTCCGTGGCGAGATTTGCCGGAGCGCTTCGGCGACTGGAAGAACACCCACAAGCGCTTTTCGCGCTGGGCGGCGAGCGGGGTTTGGGAGAGTCTTTTCAAGACCTTGGCCGATGATCCGGACAACGAATACGCGATGATCGACGCCACCATCGTCAGGGCGCACCAGCACAGCGCGGGGGCCCGTAAAAAGGGGGGTACGATCAAGCCATCGGCCGCTCGCGCGGCGGCCTCACGACAAAAATCCACGTGATTGTCGACGCGCGGGGCAATCCACTGGCGCTCAGTCTCACCGGTGGCAACACTCACGACATCACCCAAGCCGAACCGTTGGCGGCCCAGGTCGAGCCGAAAGCCCTTCTCGGCGACAAGGGATATGACGCCGATAGCTTCATCAACAGCCTTGAAGTCCGCGCTATCGAAGCTGTCATCCCGCCGAAATCAAACCGCAAGATCAAACGAGCCTGCGACTTCGCACTCTATGCCGAACGCAATCTCGTCGAGCGATTCTTCAATGCCATCAAGCACTATCGAGGTATCGCGACACGCTACGAGAAAACCGCCCGCAACTTCCTTGCCGGACTACATCTGGTCTGCGCACTCGCTTGGCTCAAATGACGACACGCCCTAATGTTTTTGCCGTTGCTCCGGCCTCACTGGCAGCCGGAGACAATTTGCATGACCACTATCGACCCGTTTCAGCACGCTGGCGAAGGGGCTGGGTCGGAATGTCGCCCTGATGGTTTACCGGCCTTCGGCCGGTCGAGTCGTGATAAAGTCTGTGACAGGCATGGGACGCCGGCCCAGCGTTCGTTGAAGCGTCGAGGAGTGGGATGACCGTCAAGCACGTCAGCGCGCCACCGACGCCTGGCCTGCGGTCGGCCGGAGGCCCTCTGCAACCGGTTCATGCGATCCCTGCAAACCCAACTGGCGCCCGGCCTTTGACGGACAGCAGCGAATTTGCGGACGCGCAGGCACGGCTGGTTCAAGCCGTCGGGACAGAAGCCCCGATCCCGACTGCGAGCACCCGCCCCGCCGTCCAGACCGCCGCCGTCGACTACTACTCCATCATCACGAAAACCGTTGCCGGCCTTGTCCTCAACAACGCCGAGACCCGCAATGAGGTTTACGACCACGCCCGCGAAGTGGTGAACCAACGCCTGATGGACACCGGCCGCGAGATGTCGAGCCGCATGGTCGCGATCGAGCA
>CAIJLJ010000123.1 GCA_903821395.1 uncultured Solirubrobacterales bacterium
AAACGTGGCCAGCGTGTTGCGCTCTCCTGCGGCACGTAGAGCCGCGGGGGGTTGGTAAGGCCGAAGTTGGCGGTGTTTAGAAACGCGACGTACTGAGCGACTGTGACCTCAAGTTCGCCGATTTGGTACGGGTTCTTGACGCCTCCGACGGCCATACAAGGGCCGAATGGTGCGGGAACTGGGTTGGGAACTCCAGCGCACGAGGGGTAGATTGCGTCGGTGAAGGGAACGATGCTGACCGACTTATTGCCGGGAGAGCCAATCGAAACGGTTCGCACCGATATGACCTTTCCATACTTCTGGGCACTCGCTTCAGCAGGGAGGGAAGCGGCGAGTGCGATCAGGACCGGAAACAGCATCAGTTTTTTCATGCGCTCGATTAAAGCAGACCGCACGAGCGAAACTGCGCCAGACTCACGCTGATTCGCTGATTCGAACTTGTGCTCGCGGTGGCGCCGCGCGATGCGCCCGACAGGATTCGAACCTGTGTCTGACCGATTATGAGTCGGGGGCTCTAACCGCTGAGCTACGGGCGCGCCCTGAGTATGGCGCGGATTGGCGCTCAGATGTAGTGTTCGTTGCCAGTTACCGATTGCCGAGGAGGCGAAGAAGCGCGATGGCCGACGACACAACGAAGTACCTGCTCTCAGAAGACAAGATCCCGACCCACTGGATCAACATCGCTCCCGACCTCCCTGGCGACCCGCTGCCGCCGCTCAACCCGGCCACAAAAGAGCCCGCCGGCCCAGAGGATTTCCTTGGCATCTTCGCCGAAGAGCTGATCATGCAGGAGGTCTCGCAGGAGCCGGAGATCGAAATCCCTGAAGAGGTGCGCGAGGTTTACAAGCTCTGGCGCCCAACGCCGCTCTACCGCGCCCGTCGTCTTGAGAAGGCGCTCGACACGCCGGCCCACATCTACTTCAAGTACGAGGGCGTTTCACCGACCGGCTCGCACAAGCCAAACACCGCCGTCCCGCAGGCCTTCGCCAACGCAAAGGCCGGAATCAAGAAGCTGACGACCGAAACCGGCGCCGGGCAATGGGGCTCGTCGCTGGCCTTCGCCTGCGGCATCTTCGACCTTGAGTGCGAGGTCTTCATGGTCGGTTCGTCCTACGACAGCAAGCCCTACCGCCGCTCGATGATCGAAACCTTTGGCGCTGAGATCCACCGCTCGCCGTCTGACCTGACCGAGGCCGGCCGGGCCAACGCGCAGCATCCGACCGGTTCACTGGGGATTGCGATCTCCGAAGCGGTTGAGATCGCCGCCCAGAGCCCGGAGGTCAACTACGCGCTCGGTTCAGTCCTCAGCCACGTGATCCTCCACCAGACGATCATCGGCCAGGAGTCGATCCTGCAGATGGAGATGGCTGGCGAGGAGCCGGACACGATCGTTGCCTGCTTCGGCGGTGGTTCCAACTTCGGTGGCCTGGCAATCCCTTGGATACGTCGCAACATCCGTGACGGCGCAACGACGCGCTTCATCGCCGCCGAGCCTGCAGCCTGCCCAACGCTGACGAAGGGCGAGTACGCCTACGACTTCGGCGACACGCAGGGCCTCACGCCGATGATGCCGATGTACACGCTCGGGCATGACTTCGTGCCGCCTA
>CAIJLJ010000124.1 GCA_903821395.1 uncultured Solirubrobacterales bacterium
GGTGAGCGGGCCACGCAGCTGCTCGTCTACCTGCAGTCGAATCTGATTTACGCAGTCGTGTCCAAGAACGTCCGCCCCGACCTGCTTGACGAAGTGTGCGACGGCGCGTCGCTGAAGGCAATTGCGGCCGTGCTTTCAAACCCGCCGGAGCTCGCAAATATGAAGCAGCTACGCGGCTGGATCGCGATCATCGCCAAACGGCACGTCGCCAGCGTCGCGCGGGACGGGCGCGAGCAGATTCGCCGTGAGGCTTACTCGCTTAATCACTACGACAGCGACGATGACCACGCGCCGATCGATCTTGAGATTGTCGAGCGCGGTTACGACATGGTCGCTTACCGCGAGATCATCGCTAACACCTTCGAGCTGCTCAGTGACGAGCACCGCGTCATCGTAGATCTACGTATCTTTCTTGACCTTCCGTCGAAGGAGGTCGTTGCAATTCTGCTCAGCGATTACGGCTGGGAATACACGCCAAACAATGTCGACCAGATCGCACGTCGCTTCCGCGACGATTGCATCGGTGCGGCTAAGGAGCAATGAGAGTGACATGACCACCGGGGAGCAACTGTTTAGTGACTTCCGCGCCGCCTTTGAACGTGGCGAGCGTCCAAACGTGGCCGATTTCATCGCTGAAGCCGGCGGTAGCGATCGTCGCGCGCTGGAGCTGCGGATCGACCGCTACCTAGTCGAAGAGGCACCGCTGCGAAGCTACGACGCGGCGGAGTTTGCCCGCGAGCAGGAGACACCTGTGATGCAGCGGGCGGCTGAACTCTTCAGAGACGCCGCGGCCACAGACTTGGTCGCAGCGCGCGAGCGCGCCGGGCTGACGCTCGACGAGCTAGCGGCGGCAGTGCTCGACAAGGCCGGCGTTGGCGGTGACAGAGCCGAGCAGCAAAAAGCTGCTGGTTATCTAGACCAGCTCGAGCAGGGAAGGCTGCCGCGGCTTACTCAGCGCGTCCGCGAGGCGGTTCTTGCGGTGCTTGAAACCGACCCGGCTGCGAGCTTCTCACGCCCCGAATACGGTTTTGCGTTCCGCCTGAGCGTGAGCGATGAGGCGGCGCCGGACGAGAGCATCGATCGCGCCGAGCTGCTGCTGGAAGCGATGTCCACCCCCAGCCCGCGTCAGTGGGATGAGGTTGACGAGCTCTTTCTCTCAGACGACTGAGCGGCCCAGCGCGACTTCGATCTGATCGATGCTGCTGCCAATAGCTGCTGCCAGCTCGGCGGCGCTTATCCGGCCGTCGAGGAAGTCGGCGAGCGCCGATCCCCGCGCCTCGGCTGGCAGCCGCGGAAGTAGTGCGCTTGGCAGTCGGCAGAGATCGTCTCGGTCTTCGAGTTTGAGCCGTTCGAAGCAGGGCTTCGCCTGCCCGTCAATGATTTCGCTGTCAAGCCGTCCGAGTAGGCGACGGTCGGTGATGACTTCAGCCGTCTCCAGCCTGATTCGCGCGGCCTGAGGACTGATTGCAAAATGATTGGCGAGGCGGCAGACGAGCTCCAGTGTCGGCGCGCTGTCATCGAGCTCGCCGACGAAGCGCTCGACGGCAGGCTGCGGCGCAATGAACTCGGCGGCGAAGCGGTTGGCTGCAGATTCGTCTGGATCGCTCTCATCCTTGAGTGAAGCGGTGTCGTCCCAGCGGGGCCCGTGGCCTAGATAATGGTGACCTAGCTCATGCGCCAGCGTAAAGCGGCGACGAACAGCAGCGTCCTTGCCGGCGATCAAGGCAACGTTGAGGTTTGGCAGCTTCGTGTACATGCCGGCCAAGCCGTCCCCCAGCGGCGCGATCACAACCGCAAGGTCGAAGCTCTGCTCGATCGTCGTGACGATGCACGGCAGCGGTTGGTCGAGCGCTACTTCGGTCTGCTCGCGCGCCTCGCGTGCGGCCGCGCTCGCCAGAGCTCTCCTGCGCTCGCGCTGTGGCTCTGTCTCGCTCACCGCCGCGAGCGTACCTTGCGGCGGGTACGGTTGAAAACTACGAGCAGCCCGGACGCACCGAGGCGGTAACGGCGCGGAACGTGGGGGCCCAGCGCAGTACCTCGGAAGCTGTAGACGAGCCGTGCACGGCGACGCTGGTGCCGCAGGGGTTCATCGTCCATGTCATTCGCGCGTTGCCGCCAATGCCGTAAACCCAGCGCGTGGCAGCTGCGCCGTTCAGTTCGATCGGCCCCCACGCGAGCTCGCTGTAGGTGGGGTCGGCGACGACCCGGTCGCGCAGCGCCGCTGCGACGCGCTCAGGCCCGACACTCACGCCCGGGCGGTATGCAATTCGGAGCAGCGCTTTGCTCGGCGACGGTGCTCGCCAGAGGCTGTCGTGGTAGAGACCTTTGTCGACAGCGTCCTCGATCAGCGCCCAGCCGCGCGGAACCTGGGCCGAGTATCCAGCTGTTGAGTATGGCTGGAGAGCAACTGCCGCAGGCCGCTTGGAGATCTGCTGCGCGCGCTTGGTCGTCGAGCCGGCCGCATTGACAGATCGGTCAACCGCGATTGCACCGGCCGCGCCCGCTGCCGCGGCGATCCCGGCCAGTACCAGTGCGCCGACGCGGCTACTGCGGCCGCCGCGAGCGGCTGGGGTGGGGTCAGCTATACGCGTCCGTGCTTCTTGGCCTGAGCTTGAGGCGGCGAGCTTGGAAGCCGATCGCTGCGGCGCGACCTGTGTCGGCGCGTCATGATCGACCGCGCGAGCATGCGTGGCCGCGGAGAGAGCAGCGCGGGCCGCCGCGGCGAACTGGCCCGCGGTCGCAAATCGATCTTCAGGCGCCTTTGCGAGCGCCTTTGTGATTACGGCGTCAAGCGCCTCCGGCGCGCTGCTGTGTTCGCTCAGAAGCGGTGGCGAATCGCTCAGGTGCGCGGCGATAGTTGCCGCGTCATGCTCGCGCGGGAAAGGCGGCTCGCCCGCACAGATGCGGTAGAGAATGCAACCGAGTGCGTACACGTCAGCGCGGCCGTCAACGGGATCGTCGCGCAGGGCCTCTGGCGCCACAAACGCCAGCGTGCCAAGCCAGGTTCCACTTTTGGTTTGCCCGGCGCTGTCAACCTGCTTCACCAAGCCAAAGTCGGTCAGCAGGGCTTGCTCATCGTCGCCACTGCCGCGCAGGAGAATGTTTGAAGGCGTTACGTCACGGTGGGTCAGGCCGGAGGTGTGAGCTGCATCGAGCGCCGATGCAACGTCCTCGCAGATCGAAACTGCCCGTCGCGGCGAGCAGCGCCCGCCGTCGCGCAGCACGGTCCGAAGGTCAACGCCGTCAATGAACCGCATCACGATGTACAGCACGCCGTCTTGCTCGCCGGCGTCGTATACCTCAACGATGTTTGGATGATCGATCGAAGCTGTCAGCTGAGCTTCACGTACGAACCGCTGGCGGAACTCTTGGTCGCCGGCGAGGGCAGGCGAGATCACCTTGACGGCAACGCGGCGTCCGAGAGCGAGCTGCGTCGCCTCAAATACGACGCCCATGCCGCCGCTGGCTGCGAGCCGCTCCAAGCGGCAGCCCCCGAGAACGTCGCCAGCTTTGGGTATTTGGTTGGTCTTCATCAGTGAACTCGCTGCAGAGCGGCAGATCGCCGCAACCAAACGATAAGCGTCCGCCGCTCTAAACATCCCCGGTTCCCGCGCGCGCGTATTCTCTTTGCTTATGAAGAATCCGAGCATCTCTGCCCTTGGTTCATGGTCCGGAGGGCGATTTATGCACTTTGGCGAGGAGCTTGAAGAGCGGCGCCTAATCGATCTGCTGCGCCCCGGGAACGGGATAGACACCCTGATTACCGCCGATGCGTACGGCGCTGGCGGCGCGGATGAGATCGTCGGGCAGGCTCTTGAGGGCCTCCCGCGCGAGGATTACTGCCTCGTTGGCGCGGTCGGTCACGACTTTTATGAAGGCGAGCGGCGCGGCGCGAAAGGCTTCCAGCGTTTCACTGACGCGGAGCTGCGCGGCCCTGATCAGTACGCCGGGTACCTGCGAATGGCGACCGAGAAGAGTCTCGAGCGCTGCGGCGTCGACCACTTCGATCTGCTGCTGCTGCACAACCCTGACCGCACCGGCTACACCAGCGAGGTCGTTTGGAAGGCGATGGCGCAGCTGCGCGAGGAGGGGCTCACTGGGCAGATCGGCGTCGCGCCGGGCCCTGCCAATGGCTTCACTCTCGACATCATTGACTGCTTCGAGCGCTTCGGCGAGATGATCGACTGGGCGATGGTGATCCTCAACCCCTTTGAGCCCTGGCCGAGCCGCTTAGTGCTACCCGCCGCCGAACGCTATGACGTGTCGCTGATCGCACGCGTAGTTGACTATGGCGGGATATTCCACGGCGACGTCGCTCCCGGTCACGACTTCCCTGATACCGATCACCGCCGCTACCGCCCCGGTGATTGGGTCGAGAGCGGTTCGGTGAAACTTGATCAGCTGCGCCCGATCGCCGAGCGCCACGGCCTCACCCCGCTTCAGCTGGCCTGCCAGTGGACGCTCTCCCAGTCGATGGTGCGTTGCGTCGCGCCGACTCTGATTCAAGAAGGCGGCGAGGGCGCGCGGGCAGTTGAAGAGAAGCGCGCTGAACTCGCGGCGCTGCCGGCCGAGATCCTCCTGACCGACGATGAGATCGCCGAGATCAACGCCGTCGGCGAGAACGCTGGCTGCATGGCGCTCAAGGGCGCGGCGCCCGACTACGAAGGCGATGCCGTCGCCGATCAGTGGCCACTCGACGAGCAGCTAGCCAAGCTTGCAGCCCGCTGGGAGATCGATCCAGAGGCGCAGCTGAGGCTGCTCCACGCCTGATGCCAGAGCCTGCCCGCTTGACGGAGGCCACCCTGCCGCCCGAGCCTTTGGAGCTCTTCGCGGCCTGGATCGGCGACGCCGAAGCGAGTGGAATGACCGACCCAAATGCGATGACGCTCGCGACAGCCGGCGCTGATGGAAGGCCCAGCGCGCGCACAGTGCTCCTGCGGGGGGTTGGCGATGACGGCTTCCGCTTCTTCACCAACCGGACGAGCCTCAAGGGCCGTCAGCTCGCTGAGAACCCACGCGCGCAGCTGCTCTTCTTCTGGCGTGAGATTGGCCGCCAGATTCTCATCCACGGCAAAGTCGATCAGCTCAGCGACGCTGAGAGCGACGCCTACTTTGCGAGTCGCGCGCGCGAATCGCAGTTGGGTGCGTGGGCGTCAGAGCAAGGCTCAGTGATCGAAAGCCGCGACGCTTTGCTCGCGGGCGTGGCGGAAGCTGAGCAGCGCTTTGCAGGCGAAGAGGTGCAGCGACCGCCGCACTGGGGCGGTTACATCGTCCGGCCCGAAGCGATCGAGTTCTGGCAGGCTGGCGAGTTCCGCTTGCATGACCGTTTCGTTTATCGTCAGCTTGACGATCGACGGTGGGTCGCCGAGCGACTCTCTCCGTAAACCACGAAAGGCATACATGTCAGAAGCCAACCGCCGTTTCCTCCTCGCCGAGCGCCCTACCGGACCGGTCGATGACAACACTTTCAACCTCGTCAGCGACGAGATTCCAACCATCTCCGATGGAGAAGCGCTAGTTCGCGTCAAGTGGATCTCGATCGATCCGACCAACCGGATGTGGATCGGCGAGGAGCCGACGTACCTCCCGCCGGTAGCGATCGGCGAGGAGATGCGCGCGCTTGGTCTCGGCGAAGTCGTTGAATCAAAAACTGACGACTACCCCGTGGGCGCGGTCGTCACAGGCCTAACCGGCTGGCAGGACTACGCGGTCACGAGCGCCGCAGCGCCGCTGATGACGGTTCCGGCTGGCATTCCGGTTGAGCCACAGACGCTGCTGGGCACGCTCGGCATGACCGGCTGCACCGCCTACTTCGGGATGCTTGAGATTGGTGACCCGCAGGAAGGTGAAACTGTTGTCATCTCGGCCGCCGCAGGTGCGGTTGGATCGGTTGCTGGGCAGCTCGCAAAGCAGCGCGGCGCGCGCGTAGTCGGCATTGCCGGCGGGCCGGAGAAGTGCGCTTGGCTGACAGACGAGCTCGGCTTCGACGAAGCCGTCGATTACAAAGCCGACGATTGGCGAGCGCAGCTTAAAGCCGCAACGCCGAACGGGATCGATGTTGACTTTGAGAACGTCGGTGGCGAAATCATGGAGGCCGTCTTCTCGCGCCTCAACATGAACGCCCGCGTGGCGCTCTGCGGCTTGATCTCGGGTTACAACGACACCGAGCCAGCCCCAGGACCGCGCACTTTCGGCAACCTGCTGGTGCAGCGCGTCAAGCTGCAGGGCTTCATCATTCTCGATTACTACGCCCGCTTCCCTGAGGCGCTCGAGGCACTCGGCGCGATGGTCGCCGCTGGCACGCTTCGAACTGAGGAGACCGTCGTAGAAGGTTTCGATCAGCTCCCGGCAGCTTTGAACATGCTCTTTGCTGGCGAAAACACAGGGAAGCTCGTAGTTCATATCGAGGACTGATTAGAGCCACCAGCGCTTAGCCGCTGGAGTACTAAGGCGGTGGTAGATTCAGGGCAGTGACTTCATCTGGCTACGTGCCTCCCCGATGGTTAGGGCGACTCGTCATCTCGACGACTCGTTGGCTTCGGTGGAAGCGAGCCCAGGTTTTTGAGGTACTTCGGTCGGGTCGATTCTCAGCGACGGCGCAGCACGGTATGGATCGGTTCATCGCTGACCTGGTTGGCGAGGGGGGCTTCTTCATTGAGGCGGGAGCCAACGATGGCTTTCGGATGAGCAATACGTATTTGTTGGAGCGCCGCTACGGCTGGCACGGATTGCTAGTCGAACCGATTCCACGGCTCGCAGCCCTATGCGCAAGCCGTCGCAATCGATCAGAGACGTTCCAGTGCGCCTTGGTCGCTGAGGAGGTGCACGGGGCGACGATTCAGATCCAATATGCCGACGGTCATAGCGTCGTCGGCGGCTCTATCTCGCACGACGACTGGAGCATCGCAGCAGGCTGGGGCATTGAGCAGACTTACATGTTGGACGTTCCGGCGAGGACGCTCACCGGGCTGCTTGACGAGATACGAGCACCTGCTAACCCCGATCTTTTAAGCCTTGATGTTGAAGGCTACGAACCCCAGGCGCTAGCTGGCCTCGATTTGAAGCGCTATCGGCCTCGCTATGTGCTCGTCGAGGCATCTGTCGAGGATCTGCCCAGCTTTGGTGACGAATTCAACACGGCCTACGAGGTGGTCAAGCAGTTCCCTGGGAGGAACCTCCTTCTGGCCTTCCGTGGTTCTGAGGATAATCGCTAAAAACGCAGGGAAACTCTTAGTTCACATCGAAGAGTGAGTGGCGCCTGCGGGGTTCTCAGGCTTCTCTAACAATCGTCCCCCATCATGGTGGCACCCCCCAAACCACCAAGGAGATAATTGAACCCATGAAACGCACACTAATCACCGCTTTTGTAGCGGCAATGGCAATGACCGCGATTCTTGCAACCGTCGGATTCGGCGCCACCAAGAAGTCCAACCGGCCCGCTAACGGCAAGACGACTAGCTCGCAGGCTCAGGCCCCAACCGGCCCGCCCCCGACGCTGTCCGAGATGCTCGCCAAGCGGACCGCTGAAAAGACGGCCCGTCAAGCCGCCCTCGCAACCGAACTGGGCGTCTCCGCTCAGCAGGTTTCAGATGCGCTTCGCGCAGTCAAGAGCGACAAGCTGGACGCCGCTGTTGCAGCTAACAAGCTGACGTCTGCCGAGCGTACGGCGATTGTCGCTTGCGAATCAGCACCGCTTACATGTGACCGCACCAACTTCCCTGCCGGTGGACCCGGTGGACTAGGTGGACGTGGACACCGCGGCGGCCCTGAAGGTGGACCGGTAGCGATGGCAACTGCTCTCGCCGCCAAGCTCAACCTCCCAGAGTCACAGGTTCTGGCCGCGCTGCAGAAGACGCGCCCAGCCCACCCAGCTGGTGGTCACCGTGGCCAGCGTGGCCCAGGCGGCCCGGCCGGAGCGGCTGGCTTCGCAGGTCCGATGGGAATGAACTAGTCGAGTCGCGCTTAAGTTGCGCGATGATGGCGGAACTGTGAACGAATCAAATCCGCCGATCCTCGTTGTTGACGACGAGGCTCCGATTCGCCAAGCCCTCGAGCGCGCACTGCGCCTCGAGGGCTTCGGCGTGGAGTGCGCCTCCGGAGGGCGCGAGGCGCTCGAGGCCGTAGCCCGGCGAGCGCCGGCCGCGATCATCCTCGACGTGACGATGCCGGACCTCAACGGCCGCGTCGTCTGCGCGAGGCTGCGAGCCGATGGAATCAAGACGCCGATCCTGATTCTCTCCGCACGCGACGAAGTCGACGACAGGATCGCCGGGCTGCAAGCCGGTGCCGACGACTACCTCGTCAAGCCGTTCGCCGTTGAGGAACTGATCGCCCGCCTCCAAGCGCTGCTGCGCCGCGCGGGCGCCGAGCCCGACCAGCGCGAAGAGCACGAAGACGCACTGACGGTCGGCGACCTCGTTGTTGATCCGTCGGCGCGCACGGTCACGCGCGGTGGACGCGAACTTGAATGCACGCGGCGCGAATTCGAATTGATCGAGGTTTTTGCTCGCAACCCCGGAATCGTGCTCGAGCGCCAGCGACTGCTTGAACTCGTCTGGGGCTACGACTGGATCGCTGACACCAACGTCGTCGACGTCTTCGTCAGCTACCTTCGGCGCAAGCTCGAAGAGGACGACGAACCGCGGATGATCGAGACCGTTCGCGGCATCGGCTTCGTTCTGCGTGACCCTGCCGCGAGCGACGCGAAGTGAGCCCGAAGAGCCTCACTGGGCGGGTGACACTGGCCGCCGTCGCCGCGGTTGGCGGCGCGCTGCTGGTTGCTGGCCTCGCCGTAATCATCTTCAGCGCCCGTTCCGATCAGGCTCAGCTAGACCGCCAGCTGACCCGCCTCTCACGCCAAGTTGACCGTCGAGCCGGCCCAGTCTTCTCACCGCCCAGCCCGCGCGGCGGAGGGCCTGGAGCTCCGCCAGGGCCCGGCCCTGGCGTCAGTCCCGGCCGTCAGCCACGTCAGAACGGCCCGCTTGAGCCTGGCGCGGACCGCTTCACACGCGTCGTACTCGCCAACGGCCAGAGTTTCAGCGGTGGCGCAGCCGTGCCGGCAAACTTCCCACTCACAACCGCAGGCGAGCTAGTGACGGTCACGGCTGGCGGAGAAGACTGGCGCACGCTCGTTACTGACCTGCACGACGGTGACCGACTTCAGGTTGCCGCCCGCCTGAGCGGGATTCAGGACAGCGCCAGGCGGCTGCGGATCGTTGTCCTGGCAGCGCTGCTCGGCGCGCTGCTGGCGACTGCGCTGATCACCCGCTCGTTGGCAAAGTTCGCGCTCGGGCCGCTGCGGCGGCTGGCGACGACCGCCGACCAGGTAGCAGCCACTGCAGACCTGTCGGTGCGCGTTCCCGTCGGCGAAGGGCCGGAGGAGATAGACGAGCTCGCAGCCGACATCAACGCGATGCTCACGCGCCTACAGCGCAGCGCCACGGAGCGCGAAGCGGCGCTGGCGAGCGCGCGCCGCTTTGCCGCCGACGCCGGTCATGAGCTGCGCAACCCACTCACCAGCCTGCGCGCCAACCTGTCACTGATTGAGCGCAGCGGCAACCTCGACGATGCTGACGTGCGAGCCGCTGTGGCTGGCTGTGCCGGAGATAGCGCTCGGCTCGTGGCGCTCGTTGACCAGCTCCAGCAGCTCGCTCGAGGCGAAGCTGGGCCACCAGCAAGCTCGGAGGAGGTCGACCTAAGTGAACTGGCCGACACAGCAGTCGTCGCGCTCGCCTCCCGCTTCCCCGGCGTGACGGCGCTACTGCACGCGCCACCGAAGGGGCCGGTCGTCAAAGCCGAGGCTGAGGGCCTGCGGATGATGCTCGACAACCTGCTCGACAATTCCGCCCTCCATGGCCGCCCCGACGGCAAGGTCGAGGTGATGATCGAGATGGTCTCCGCTACCGAAGCGGCAATTGAGGTGAACGATGATGGCCCCGGTATTCCGGGCGACGAGCGAGCCCATGTGCTGGAGCGCTTCGTCCGCGGGGAAGGGGCGCGTGGCGCCGGCACGGGGCTTGGGCTGGCGATCGCTGCAGCGCAGGCAGCCCGCTACGGCGGGAATCTCAGCCTTGGCGAATCGCCGCTCGGCGGTCTCCAAGTACGCGTGTTAATACCCGCCGCGCCTGCGCAATAGCGAACCGAGCTGGCCCCGCTGGCGAAACATCTCCGGGACTGCTGTTGTAAGAAAATCCCGTAACGCCGCGACGTAAGTGATAATAAGAGTGAAGCAAACAGGCGTGGCCTCTCGAGTACGAGGCGCTCACCATCATGTCGAGTGCCTCGGGGGGGGTCTATGAACGAGAAGTTGGTCGACATCGTAAGTGGGATCGTTGCCGCCGTCGGCTCAATCGACGGCGTGCACCGCGCTGCGCTAGCTGCCGACAGCGTGATCCCGTCCTTGGTGGTCGTCTTTGGTGCCGTTGAGCTTGAGAGCGGCGCCGTCAGTTTCATCTCCAACGCTCCCGACGTGATTTCAACCGAAATTGCCGAAAAGCTCGCGGCTCGTGCCAGCGACCATCCGCTCATTGAGTACTCACTGTCAGGGAATGGAAACTCCGAAAATGTGATCGCAATCTCCGATCTGATGGATGCCGACGAATTCGTCGCGTCGGAGTTATACGCCGACTGCTACGCGGGCACAGGCATTCGCGACGAACTGCGAGTACCGATCCCAGCGCCCAGCGGCCGAACCTCGGCACTGGTCTTTTGCCGCACTGAACCGGGATTCAGCGCTGAAGAGCGCGAATATGGACGCTTGATTGGCACGGTCGTCGCCGGCTGCGAAGCGCCATCGCTAGAGATTGAAGCGTTGCGTCTCGGTCGCTTCACCGAGGAACGGCTGCGCAACCTTGGGCTGACCGAGCGTGAGGGGGAAATCTTCTCGCTGTTGGCCGAAGGGCTGCGCAGCCAGGGGGTCGCTCATCGGCTAGGAATTAGCGTGCGAACCGTCGAAAAACACACCCAGAGCGTCTACCGTCAGCTCGGCGTTACGAGCCGCTCCGAGGCGATGGCGCTGCTGATCAACGAGCCGGTTGAGCTGCCGCCAACGGCATAGCTGCCGCGGCGGTACCTCCGCGAGCATCCGGCGCTGTTAATAAATCAACCCGTTGTTGATCCAACGTCCGGCACGATCGAAGGAAGCTAGTCGTCCTCCTCGTTCAGCAGTGGAGTATCGACTACTTACTGCGAACGAGCCGCTGGTGGACGACGCCCCACTCATTGCCGCCACGGAAGCCAAACAGCTCTTCGACGGCTATGAAGAAGAGGCGCCACTCGTGCAGCGCGGCGGTGGCAGCCGGGCCTGCCGTTTTTGCGAGGGCTTGGAGCGCGGCGTCGTGATTGCCGTCAAGTCTTTCGAGCCAGTCGCGTGAAGTTCGCGAGTAGTGAGTCCCGTTGACCCACCACTGCTCGTCGACTCGCAGGTCACCGTCGAGCTGACCCATCAGCCCTGCCGCTGGCATCGTGCCACCAGTAAAGAAGCGGTTTGCCATCCAACTGTCCTCGTACTCGTATGCATAACGGCGATGAGCGAAAGTGTGGACAAAGGCGGAGCCTCCCGGCTCGAGATGCTCAGCAACGAGCGCCAGCAGTGCCTTCCAATTGCGCGCGTGTTCGAACATCTCAACCGAGATAACGCGGTCGAAGCGCTGATGCAAACGAAGGTCGTTGACGTCTACCGTGAGAACGTTGATTCGGTCGGCGAGGCCACGCTCGGCCGCGCGACGCTCAATCAGGCCGCGCTGGGCTGAACTATTAGAGACTGAGGTTATCTCGACGTTTGGGAAGTTCTCGGCGATCCACAATGTCACCGAGCCCCAGCCGCAGCCAAGGTCAAGGATCGACATTCCATCTTCAACCGCCGCGCGAGCGATCGTGAGTTCGAGCATCGCCTCCTCGGCCTCTGCCAGCGTCGTTGCCGCTGACTCGTAGAGGCAGCATGAGTACTTAAGCCGCGGCCCAAGCACGGTCTCGAAGAACTCCGGCGCGACAGCGTAGTGCTGGTCGTTGGCCTCGTCGGTTGCAAGCGCGATCGGGCCCTCGCTGCGGCGCAAAGCGGCGCTTGCAAGTGCGTCATCGCCGCGGCCGCGAATGCGTTCTGTAAGCAATCGCTGCGCGATTGCCGCGCGCGTCGCCAGACGAAGCGCAGGGTCAGGGATTCGCCCAGAGGTGATTAGTCGCTCACTGGTTGTCATCGCGTGAGTGTCGGTTCGAGTATGTCTAGGAACCCGAGCAGCGCCGCGCTCACTTCGCCCGGACATTCCTGCTGAACCCAATGACCTGCGCCCTCGATGACTACGACGTCGCGCAGGTCGGTAACCGAGCCGGTCATCGCTTCGTGCGGCATGAAAGCGCGGACCGGGTCGCGGCTGCCGGTTATGAAGAGCGCCGGCTGGTCGATCGTGCGCCCCTCAAACTGTTCGAGGTAAGCCCAGCTGCGGTCCAGGTTGCGGTACCAGTTCAGCCCGCCGGTGAAACCGGTGCGAGTGAACTCGTCAACGTAGAGCTGGAGGTCTTCGTCGCTCATCCACGGCGGGGTCGGAGGCTCGTCATGGCGCGCTGCCCACTGCGCGTTCCACACCTCACGCGTTGCCAAGGTGCGGCGCACATCCGCGCTGAGCGCAGCGTCGGCCACGCCGGGCTCTTGGATCCAGACGATGTAGAAATCTTCGCCGATGTGTTCGCGCATCAGCATCGTCGGCTCGGCCGGCGCGCGCGGCACATAAGGAACGCTGATGCCGACAACCGCGCTGACGCGCTCTGGGTAGAGCAGCGCGAACTTCCACGCTAGGTCGCTGCCCCAGTCGTGGCCGACGACGATGGCTTGCTCAATCTCGAGCGCGTCAAGCAGCGCCGCCAAGTCGCCGGTGAGCTGCTCGATGTCGTAAGCCTCGATCGCGTCGGGCGCGCTGCTGCCGCCGAAGCCGCGCAGGTCGGGCGCGATCGCGCGCCGCCCCGAATCAGCGATCGCCTGCATCTGGTGGCGCCACGAGTACCAAAGCTCAGGGAATCCGTGCAGCAGCAGCACCGGCTGACCCTTGCCGCACTGGGCTACGTGCAGCTCAACTTCGCCAAGCTGAACCTGTCGGTGCGAGATGGCGGCCACCAGTTCAACCTACAAGCCGACGGGTACTAAACGGGATACGAGCGAACCCGCAGCGGCGGCGCCGGTTCGTACTCTTCGACCGGGCGCGCGATCACCTGGTGGACTGAGAGGCGGCTGCGTTCGAAGCCGAGTGCGGCGCCGTAGTTGTGGAGGCGCCAGACGCGTTCGCGTTCCGGGCCGATCTCGGCGATCGCTGCTTCGCGGTCGCTGTCGTGGTTGATCGCCCAGCGGCGGAGCGTCTCCGCGTAGTGGGGGCGGAGCGATTCGTCGTCAACGATTTCGAAGCCGGCATCTTCGATCGCGTTGATCACAATGCCTTGCGTGTGCAGCTCGCCGTCAGGGAAGACGTAGCGCTGCGTGAAGCTCTTCGGCTGCATCTGGTGGTCTTCGCCGATCCGCACGATTCCATGGTTGAGGAAGAGCCCATCCTTGGCGATCAGGCTGCGCGCCTGTTGCAGGTAGATCGGCAGGTTGTCACGGCCGACGTGTTCAAACATGCCGACGCTTGAAATCTTGTCGGAGGGGCCGTCCTGTACCAAGCGGGAATCCGGCAGGCGAACGTCGCTCTGATCCTGCATCCCGGCTTCAATGATGCGCTCGCGCGCCAGCGCTGCCTGCTCCTCGGAGA
>CAIJLJ010000125.1 GCA_903821395.1 uncultured Solirubrobacterales bacterium
AGCCTACGTCCGCGGCGGGCTCGTGGTCTACAGCAACGAAGCAAAAACCCATCTCGCGGGCGTGCCTGCCGCTTTGATTGAAGAGCATGGCGCCGTAAGCGAAGAGGTCGCCGTTTCGCTGGCAGAGGGGGTCCGAGAGGCCCTCGGCTCCGACATTGGCGTAGGAGTTACAGGTGTGGCGGGGCCCGATGGTGGAACCGATGAGAAGCCGGTCGGTCTTGTCTGGTGTGCGGTGGCCGTAGGCGCCGGCGAGGTTGCAGTTCGTAAGCTCAATCTGCCGGGCTCGAGGGCAACGATTCGCGACCGCACAACAACGGTTGTGATGCACATGGCGTTGCGCGCGGTTGTTGATTTGAAGCAGTAACGGTGGGTTCGCGTGAGGTTTGCGCGGTTGTGGCGTTGCAATTTCGCTCTTAGCGTGGCTTTTCCGTCCGCACGAGGACCGAACATAGGTTCTCGCCCGATAGAGAGGTCGTACAGACGATGGCAACTCCAACAACTGACAAAGCAGCAAAAGCACGCGATGACGCCCTAAAAGGCGCTCTCTCGCAGATTGAAAAGCAATTCGGGCAAGGCTCCGTAATGCGAATGGGGGACGAAGGCGCCCAGGTGAAGGTTGACGCCATCCCTACTGGCGCGCTCTCGCTCGACCTCGCGCTAGGAATCGGCGGCATGCCCCGCGGCCGCATCGTTGAGCTCTTCGGCCCGGAATCCTCTGGCAAGACGACGCTCGTTTACCACGTCATCGCGGAAGCTCAAAAGCTCGGTGGCGTTTGCGCCTTCATCGATGCTGAGCATTCGATGGATCCGCTCTACGCACGCCAGATCGGCGTTGACATTGACGAGCTCCTCGTCTCGCAGCCTGATTACGGTGAGCAAGCGCTTGAGATTGCCGACATGCTCGTGCGCTCTGGGGCGGTTGATCTCGTGGCAATCGACTCGGTTGCGGCGCTCACCCCGCGCTCTGAGCTTGAGGGACAGATGGGCGACCAGACCGTTGGGCTTCAGGCTCGAATGATGAGTCAGGCTATGCGTAAGCTGGCCGGAAACCTAAACCGCGCGCAGACGATGTGTCTGTTCACAAATCAGATCCGCGAGAAGATCGGCGTCATGTTCGGCTCGCCTGAGACCCAACCAGGCGGTCGCGCTTTGAAGTTTTACTCGTCGCAGCGGCTCGACATCCGCCGGATTGAAACGCTCAAGGACGGAACCGAGGCTGTCGGCAACCGCGTGCGCGTCAAGGTAGTCAAGAACAAGGTTGCTGCTCCGTTCCGGCAGGCTGAGTTCGATATCGAGTTTGGTAAGGGGATCTCGACCTCGGGGTGCATCCTGGACCTTGGTATCGAGCACGAGATTGTGACCAAGTCGGGCTCGTTCTTCTCCTATGGCGAAGAACGGATTGGTCAGGGTCGTAACAACGCCAAGGCCTACCTCGACGAGCACCCGAAGATGGCGAAGGAGATCGAAGATAAGATCTACGCAATCGTCGGAGTCGACAAGGACCTAGTCGTGCCGATCGAGCGCGATGCGGACGCAGAGATCCCGGTACTGGCCGATGAGCTCGAAGCAGCAGTCGAAGAGCCTACGGCCGAAGCCGCCTGAGCAGTTGGCAGACACCCCTCTCGATCACGATCAAAGGGTGCAGGAGGCGCTTGAGCGCGCTTTCCGGTTCATTGCAAAGCGTGAACGGACCGTCGCGCAGGTTGCTGCGCGGCTTGAGCGCGACGGTATCCCGACCGAGGTAATCAGCGAGGTATTAGCGCAGATGGTCGCCGACGGCTATCTGAGTGATCAGCGCTTCGCGGCGCTTTACGCCGAAGATCGGCGACTGATCGATGGCTGGGGCAACGAGAGGATCATCACGAATCTACGTGAAGCCGGCATCTCTGCCGAGATCATCGAATCGGTAGTCGGCTCGCGCGACCACGCCGATCAGGTTGACGACGCGATTCGGGTGCTAGATCAGCGGATTGGCGTCAAGCCCAGCGACGAGCGTGAACGCGACCGAGCGCTTGGAATGCTCGCCCGCCGGGGGTACAGCCTCGAGATTGCTTATGACGCTGTTCGCGCGTTCGAGCGCAGCTGAGCGGCAGTCGCGCTAGCCTGCGTCGCTAATGGCCGGCCTTAGCTATCACCTCACGACGTTCGGCTGTCAAATGAATGAGCACGACTCGGAGCGAATAGATGGGCTGCTCGAATCGCTCGGTTACTCGCAGGCGGCTGCACCGAGCGAAGCGGACCTGATTCTGCTCAACACGTGCTCGATCCGCGAAAGTGCCGACCGGCGCCTCGCAACTCAGCTCGGCAACGCAAAGCGGTTCAAAGCAGCTCGACCGGGTGTCGTGATCGGGGTCGGGGGTTGCTGGGCGCAGTCGCTCAAAGACGAGGTCTTCGAGCGCTACCCGTTCGTTGACGTCGCGTTCGGCCCAGGCCAGGTCGATCGGCTAGGCGAGTTCCTGCTAGCGGATTCGATTGGAGCACAGGGCTACTTCGAGTTCGGCGGCTTCACTGCCGACCTTCCGATGCGCGCGCAGCAGCGCGCACAGGCATGGATGCAGATCAGCGTCGGCTGCAACCAGAAGTGTTCCTACTGCATCGTTCCTTCAACTAGGGGGCTCGAGGTGAGCCGCCCGTTTTCCGATTTGGTCGCTGAAGCCGAGCACCTGGTGGACCGCGGCGCCCGCGAAATAACGCTTCTCGGGCAGAACGTTAATTCATACGGCCGTGACCTACGACCCGAGCGGCGGAGTTTCAGTGAGCTGCTCGCGGCGATTGACGGTGTCGAGGGAGTCGATCGACTTCGTTACACCAGCCCGCACCCGCAGGATATGCGCGCCGACGTCGTGGCAGCGCACGTCGAGCTCGAGTCGGTCTGCGAGCACATTCACCTACCGCTGCAATCTGGCTCTTCGAAGATATTGAAGGCGATGAGGCGGACCTACGACCGCGATCGCTATCTGAGTCGGGTCGCCATGATCCGTGAGGCGATCCCCGATATCAGCCTCACCACGGACATCATCGTCGGCTTCCCCGGTGAGACTGAGGCGGATTTCGAGCAGACCCTCTCGTTAGTGGAGGAGGCGCAGTTCGATGCTGCGTACACCTTCATCTACTCTTCACGCCGCGACACCGAGGCGGCATTGATCACGGACGGCGTCGTTCCCGCCGAACAGGCCAGCGAACGAATTGGCCGGCTAATTGAGCTCGTCCAGCGCGGCGCTCTAAAGCGAGCGGAGCGCTTCGTCGGGCGCTCTGTCGAAGTTCTGGTCGAAGGCCCATCTCGGACCGACCCCGAGCGGATTCGCGGCCGCACGCGTCACAACAAGGCCGTCAACTTCGTCGGTATCGCTGAACCCGGTGAACTCGTCACGGTAGAGATCGAGAGCGCAACCAGTACCTCGCTGAGCGGCCGGGTAACCCTTGTTTCCAGCGCGCTGCGTTAGCGCTTGTCTGCCTGACCTTGGGCGATGTCGGCGGTGAAGTCGGAGCTACCGAGCCGCCTCACCACCGCGCCCATCAGCGCGGGGGCGACCTCCGATGCCTTCGTGGCCGCCCGCACAGCAAGCGGCGCGACATCGATCTCACCGCGGTCGTTCGCGATCGCCGAGCTGACCGCCGCAGCGACGTCCTGGGGAGTGCTGGTGCCAACGTAACCTGGAAGCTCTACTTCGCTGTCATGGAACATCCCTGCGTCACGAACGAAGCCGGGGAAGATCACGCTTACCCCAACGCCTGTCCCAACTAGATCGGCGCGAAGGCCGGAGCCGAAGCCGCGGAGGCCAAACTTAGTCGCCGAGTAGAGGCTGCTGCCGGCGGTCGCCACCTTGCCAGCCAGCGAAGAGATCAGCACAATCTGGCCGCGGCCGCGGGCTTTCATTCCCTCACTGAGCACCCGCGCCATGATCATCGGCGCGCGCAGGTTGACGTCGAGCGCACGGTCGATTTGATCGATCGTGAAGTCGCCGAGTTCGCCGGAGGCCGGTAGCGCCGCATTCGCAACCAGGACATCGATGTCAGCGTGCTTTGCGAGTAGTGCGTCGAGCTGGTCGCGGTCGGCTAGGTCGGCGAGCGCAACGGTCGCCTCGGTTTCAGCCGCGATCCGTTCAAGCACGTCGCCGCGGCGCCCGGTCACTATTAGCTTCGCGCCGGCCCCGCTCAGCTCCTTGGCGATTGCTTCGCCGATGCCGCCGGTTGCGCCAGTCAGTAGAACGGTCTTGCCTTGGATCTGCACTGCGCCATTGTCGCACGCGCCGCTACCGTTGCGGTTGTGGCCCTGCTTTCGAAACTCGGCGCCGACCAAGAGGTACAGGTATTAGCGCTCTTCGGGCCGACATCGGTCGGGAAGAGCGAGGTCGCCGTCGTGCTTTCAGAAAGGCTTGCTGCCAACGGGCGTCGGAGCGTAATCATTGGCGCCGACTCGATGCAGCTTTACGACGGGCTGCCGCTAGTCAGCGGTGCAGCGAGCGCAGCGCAACGCGCTCGCGCTGCGCACCGCCTAATCGGCTCGGTGCCAATCGACAGCGAATTCAGCGCTGGGCAGTACGCCGCGCTCGCGCACGCAGAGATCGATCGCGCGATCGAAGACGACGAGGTACCGATAGTTGTCGGCGGCACCGGGCTCTACCTTCAGGCCGCGCTAACCGAGATGCCGATGCGCCCGCCAATCTCTCCTGCCACCGAAGAGACGCTGCAACAGCAGCTGGAGGATGACGGCGCTGATGCCCTCCACGAGCGGCTCGCCGCGCAGGTTCCGGCCGCGGCGGCTCGGATTCACGTGTCGGATCATCGCCGCCTATTGAGGGCACTGGCGCTACTGGCTGAAGGCCAATCCCTAGATGACCAAGACGGCGGCATCTGGACGTCGCAGACGCGCCACGCAACCCGCCTTATAGGTCTCACGTGCGATCGCGCTGACCTTTACTCACGGATCGACCGAAGGGTTGAGGAGATTGCCGCTGCAGGCGGCGCCGATGAGGTGCGCGCGGCGCTGGATGCAGGTGCTTCACGGACCGCAAAGATGGCGCTCGGGTTCCGCGAACTGCAGGACGGTGACCTCGAGGCGATGAAGCAGGCGACTCGGCGCTACGCAAAACGGCAACTGACGTGGCTCGCGAAGCTCGATCATGCCGAGCTGATTGACGTTGCGGGCCGCAGCGCCGAACAGGTTGCCGAACAAATTCTTTCCGGCGACAGCGGGTCGGCAGCGTAGGCTGCGCGAGATGGAACTTGAGCGATGGGAGGCGCTGGGGAACGAATACCTAATCGTCGAGGGTGAACGGCTTCGCTTCGAGCTCAGCGCTGAGAAGGTCAAGCTCCTCTGTGACGCGACTGAGGGGCTCGGCGCTGATGGCGTCCTCGAGCTGAGCCACGGCGAGGACGATGGAGTAAGCGCCGACCTTACAATCTGGAACGCTGATGGCTCACAGGCCGAACTGTCGGGGAACGGCTCTCGTCAGGCGTTCCTCTACTTGCACGCCAGCGGCTGGACCGATTCCAACTCGCTAGCGATCAAGACGCCAGCAGGAATCATTACCGCCGAGCTAACAGGACCAGATAGTGCGACGGTTGCGATCGGCCGGGCGACAACCGCGAGCAGCCAGTATCCGGGTGGCGCGGCAGATGGCCGCGGCGAATTCGAACTCGACGGCATCAACGTCCCGTATCAGTTCGTCTCAGTTGGTAACCCGCAGTGTGCGTTTAAGGTGCAATCGCTCGACCGTCTCGACGGCCTCAATCTAGATCTGCTCGGTCCCAAGGTTGAGAACGACCCACGTTTTCCAAACCGGACCAACGTCAGCTGGTGGACGCCACTAGATGACGGTCGGATCAGAGCACGGATCTTTGAGCGGGGCGTCGGGGAGACAGCATCGAGCGGGACCGGCGCCAGCGGTGCGGCGGTCGCGAGCGTGCTGGCTGGCGGAAGCAGTCCGGTGACAGTTCTTCTGGATGGTGGCGAGCTGCTCGTCGAGATTGACGAGGCTATGAACGTTGAGCTGAGTGGAACCGCTAACTGCGCTGAGCGGATTCGCGTTGATCCCCAGATGCTGGAACGCGTGGAGCAGGCCTGAGCGTCAGTTAGCGTGCAGGTCGGGGTTGAGTGCGCCCCAATCGCCTTCGCGCCCAAGTACTTCGACGGCGCCGCTGGTGCTGTTTCGGCGGAAGAGTAGGCCCGACATGCCGCTCAGCTCGCGCGCCTTGCGCTGCGACCCGTCCGCCATCGTCACGACGGTTCCGGCCGTGACGTAAAGGCCGGCTTCGACGACGCACCCGTCTCCCAGTGAGATGCCAATTCCAGCATTGGCGCCGATCAGGCAACCTTCGCCAACGCTGATCTGTTCGTTGCCGCCGCCCGAGAGCGTTCCCATAAGCGACGCGCCGCCACCTATATCCGAGCCGGCGCCAACGCAGACTCCAGCGCTAATCCGGCCCTCGACCATCGACTCGCCAAGCGTCCCGGCGTTGAAGTTGACGAAACCTTCGTGCATGACGGTCGTCCCGGTGCCAAGATGTGCCCCGAGCCGTACTCGGTCGGCATCTGCGATCCGAACCCCCTCGGGGACGACGTAGTCGGTCATCCGCGGAAACTTGTCGACGGAGCGAACCTGCAAGGAACGTCCGCTCGCCATGAACCGCATCTTTGTTTCGGCAAAACCGTCTACCGAGCATGGGCCAGCGTCGGTCCAAATGACATTTGAGAGGACCCCAAAGACGCCATCGAAGTTAAGCGTTCCTGGGGCTGCAAGTCGATGCGAACTGAGTTGGAGGCGCAGATACGCGTCGTAGGCGTCGGTCGCAGGAGCGCTGCAGTCCTCGATCACCGTGAGCACGCAGACCGTGCGCACAGCGCGAAGATCATCTGTATACGCCGCGTCGCCTAGCTCCGCCGCGCCGAGCTCGGCGGCGTGATGGCTGTGAATCTCCACTGTTCCGGAGCCAATGTCATGTCCAGCGGCACGGATCAGATCAGAAGGAGCGTGATCGAGCCCGAGGGCAGGGGAGGGGTAGAAGACCTCAAGCACCTTCCCGGATTGCTCAGCGATCGAGGCAAGTCCTACCGCCCACGCGCCGCTTGTTATCAGTTCGGCCATTAGTGCGAATCTAGCGTGCGATGCCCTCGAGCGCCGCTGCTGCTGTTTCGCATTGTTCAACTGACGGGACTAGCGCGACTCGGACATAACCCTCACCGCCAGGACCAAAGATTCGGCCCGGGGCGACCAGTACGCCGGTCTCAAGTAGTCGTTTGGCCGCCGCGCCATCGTCGGCGTCATCCTCAACCTTGCACCAGAGAAAGAAGCTTGCTGACCCGCCTACCGATTTAAGACCGGCGCGCGCGAGCGGCGCGGTCATGATCTCGCGCTTGAGTGCGTAACGGTCTCGCATCAGGGCAACGTGCTTCTCATCGCCCCAGGCCGCGATCGATGCTTGTTGGACGAAGTTCTGAGGCGTCACGCCAAGTGAGGGGCGGACCGCCTTCATCGCAGCGATCAGCAGCGGGTCACCGCAGACTGAGCCGGACCTAAACCCAGCCATCGCCGAACGCTTCGAGAGCGAATTAAAGGCGAGAATGTGGGTCGGGTCGGAGAGCTCTAGCACAGAGGCGGGCTTGTCGTCCCCCAGGTAAATCTCGCTGTACGCCTCGTCGGAGGCAAGCACCACGCCGTACCTGCGACAACGCTCGGCGAGCTCCTCGTAAAATGAAAGAGGAGCCGCTGCGCCTGTCGGGTTATTTGGCGAGTTAATCCAAATGACCGCGAGCCGCGGCCACATAGCCGCAGGGATCGCATCGATGTTCGGAAGCCAATCCGAATGAGGATCAAGCGGTAGCTCAAGCACGTTTCCGCCAGCGAGTTGAGTGCTCCGGCCTGCGACTGGATACCCGGGCGTCGTAACGGCAACGGTGTCGCGCGTGCCTCCTTCCCAGAGCAACAGTCCTGCGAGGTGGTAGATCGCCTCCTTGCTGCCGAGCGTTGGGAGAACCTCAATCGATGGATCTAGGTGAGTGCCATAACGGTGTTCGACCCAGCTAGCGATTGCCTCGCGAAGCTCCGATTGGCCGGCTGCCAATGGGTAGCTCGAATACGGCTCTGCCGCGAGCGCATTATTTAACGCGTCGCTGATGAATTTTGGCGTGGGCTCGCGGGGGACGCCAATACCGAAGTCAATCACCTCGAGACCCTTCGCCTCGCGCGCGCGGCGAGCATCGGCAAGCTCGTTGTAGGGGTATTCGCCGAGCGCCTCGACGAGGGGGTTAATTTCCATCAGAAGCCCTCGAGCGCGAGCCGTGCCAGCGCGCTATACGAGCTGGCTAGTGCGTCCAACTCGACGTGCTCGTCGACCGCGTGCGCTGCGGACGGTTGGCCGGGGCCGAAGTTGAGCGCTGCGACGCCAACGCCGTCGAACTCAGCGACCGGAGTCCAAGCCTGCTTCGGTTCGATCGGCTCACCGGTGATCGCGATTAGGCGCTGCGCAGCGGGACTGTCAACCCGCACAGCTCCGGAAGGTGAGCTCGATTCAATGACGATCGTGCCGAACGGCTCGCAGATTGCCCGTAGCCGCGCTTCTGCGTCTTCCAGCGACATCCCAGGTGGGAAGCGGTAGCTGAGCGAAGCGGTTGCCTCGCCAGGGATGACGTTGCTCGCGATACCCGCGCTGACGGTTGTGAGAGAAATCACTTCGCGAAACGTCAGACCATCGAATTGATGATCCACAGGTTCCAGTGCCGCGATAGCGACAATGCCGTCGCCGAGTTTCTCGATCGCGTTTTCAGCGAGCCAGGGCCGAGCGGAATGACCGCTACGGCCGCTGAAGTGCCATGACGCGAGACAGTGGCCAAGGCAGCCTGCTTGAACGACATTTCCCGTCGGCTCCATTACGACGGCGAGGTCGGCTCCGCGCAGGCCGCCATCGGCTTCCAGCAGCGGCGTCAACGAACTTTCGCTCGCTGGTAGCTCCTCGCGCGAAAAGAAGAGGAAGCCGAAGTCAACCTTCCTATCTGCGTCGGCCGTTCCTACTCCTGCAAGCGCGAGCTCGATCATCACCGCCAACGAGCCCTTCATGTCGGACGCGCCGAGGCCACGAACGACCGTGCTGTCGGCCGATCCGGGGATGTTGCCTTGAGCTGGCACGGTGTCTAGGTGCCCGGCCAAGAGGACGAAGGGCCGATCTGCGCGCGTGCGGGTGCCGGCTACAAGGCAAGAGTCGCCCAGCTCTTCGACGTTTACCTGGCCCTCCGCAAGCAGCCGGGTGACGTGCTCACAGATCGCCTGCTCGCCGCGGGACGGCGAGGCGATGTCAATCAGCTCGAGGGTGCGGGCCCCAATTTTTGCGCCAAGCTCGTCGCTCACAACGTCGACGCTAGCGTGACCGTAGGCTTGATTGCGGTCCCGGCGCGTCACTTCGCGGGTCAATTTCGCAGAGCCGCGCGGCGCTCTACACTGCGAGGTTCGTGCAGGAGCGAAATCGCCACGGTAGAAGTTCAACTCCTCGAGCCGCTGGCGGCGAGCGCGAGGGCCGGGCGAAGCAGCGAGCGTTCTGCATCGCCGCTGCAGTCGAAGAGCCTGATCTAAGCGAGCTTTACGAGCTTCTCGAGACGGCCGGCGTCGCAGTTGTTGGAGCAGTTACGCAGCGGCGCGAAACCGTACACCCGAACACGTACCTTGGTTCGGGAAAGCTTGAGGAGGTAGCAAAGCTCGCAAAAGCTGCCGACGCAAACGTGATTGTCTGCGACGACGAGCTAACGCCGCGCCAAGAGCGCAACCTCGAGGCCGAGCTGTCGATCCCGGTCGTTGATCGCACCGCGGTGATCCTCGACATCTTCGCTGGCCACGCGCACACCGCAGACGGGAAGCTGCAGGTTGAGCTCGCACAACTCGAATACAACCTTGCTCGGATGCGCGGGCTCTGGACACACCTTGAGCGCCTCGGTGGCGGCATCGGTACGCGTGGTCCAGGCGAGAGTCAGATCGAAACCGATCGGCGACTAGCACGCGACCGCATCTCTGCCCTGAGGCGTCGTCTCAAGGCGGTCGGTGACGCGCGCCAGACAATGCGCGCAGAACGCGAACGAACCAAGCTTCCAATGTTCGCTTTGGCTGGCTATACAAACGCCGGAAAGTCGACGTTGATGGCCGCTCTCACCGGCGCTGACGTAGAGATCCGTGATCGCTTGTTCCACACCCTCGACCCTACGACCCGCGTGATGGAGCTCGGCGGACGTACCGTTCTCGCAACCGACACGGTTGGATTTATCCGCAAGCTGCCTCATCAACTCGTCAAGGCGTTCGGCGCAACGCTTGAGGAAACCAGACGTGCGGATCTGGTTTTGCACGTAGTCGATGCTTCAGTCCCGGAGGCGTTGATGGCGGAGATGCTTTCAACTGTCGAGGCGACGCTCGACGAAATTGGTGCGGGCGATCAGCCCCGCTTACTCGTCTGCAACAAAATCGACCAGGCTGACGAGGAGCGGACCGGGCAGCTGCGGATGCTTCATCCAGGCGCGATCTTGATCTCTGCGCGTGAGGGGATCGGGATCGACGAGCTGAAGAGCAGGATCGAGGCCGAATTCCTATCGGAGATGCACGCCGTCGACCTTCTGCTTCCGTTCTCTGCTGGCGCCGAGCTCGCCGAGCTTCATACGCTCGCGTCGCAGATTGAGCGCGACGACACGCCTGAAGGCGTCCGTGTCCAAGCGATGCTCTCGGCTGAGGTCGCTGAGCGCTTTGAGCGCTTCACTTTCGAGCCGGTGGCGGCGGTAGATGGGTGATCTGCGCTTCCAGCGGCTAGACCCGGCCGCCGTGGTTCCGTCGCGAGCGCATCCGACCGACGCTGGGCTCGATCTTTGCGCTCTCGGTGCGGTTGAGATTGGCCCGGGGAGCCGTGTACGCGTACCCACCGGTATCGCCATCGAACTGCCGCGGGGTCACGCCGGGTTAGTTGTCCCGCGCTCTGGGTTGGCTGCAAAGCAGGGTCTCTCGATCGTCAATTCGCCTGGTCTGATCGATGAGGGGTATCGAGGAGAACTCCAGGTCCTGCTGCTCAATACAGACTTAAGCGAAACGATCCATCTGGAAGCCGGCGACCGAATTGCGCAGCTTGTCGTTATCGCTGTCGCACACCTCACTCCGCAGGAGGTCGACTCGTTCAGCGAGAGCTCTCGCGCCGATCGCGGATTTGGTTCGAGTGGGCGCTGACCTGGTCAGTCGGGCTTAACGCCGGCGGCACGGCAGGCCGCGACGTGTGCGCGTTCTTCGAGATCGTCGTCTAGTTGGGGTAGGCCGTCCCCTGCGCGCAGAGCTGCCGCGATCAGCCAGTCGGCAAACCATGAGTTTGCTGGCAGGAGCGGGCCGTGCAGGTATGTACCGATGACATTCCCTGCGCGGCATCCCTCGTTGCCGGAGCTGCCATCGTTACCGTGGCCACTGACGACGCTTCCAAGCGGCTGGGCACCTTCAAGTAGCCGCGTCCTGCCACCGTGGTTTTCAAAGCCAGCCAGCAGCGCGCCGTCTGGGCATCCCGGGAGCGCTGTCGCAATCGCGACGTTTCCGATCAGGCGCGGACCGTTGCTGCGCGTTGTTTCGACGTCAAGGAGACCAACCCCGGCTATCCGCTCCTCGCCGAGCTCGTACCAATGGCCAAATAGCTGATAGCCGCCGCAGACTCCAACCACAACCGATCCGTTTTCGGCCGCCGCGACCAATCCTGCTCGCTTGTTTTCGATCAGGTCGGCTGCGCAGCGCCGCTGATCTTCGTCTTGCCCTCCGCCGAGGTAGATCAGATTGAACTGTTCCGAATCGAGTGCCTCACCGATTCCGACCGAGGTCACGCTTACCTCAATGTTTCTCCACTTACAACGGTTCGAGAGCACCGCGATATTGCCGCGGTCAGCGTAGATGTTCATCTGGTCCGGGTAGAGCGCTCCGATCCGGAGTTTCGTCTCAGCCATGGAGGCAGATCACCGCCGAACCGATGTAGTCGTCGTCAGGGGGTATTTGACGACGAGGGGCAATCGCCAGTCCGGCGGCGGCGCCCTCGGCCTCGAGCTCGTCCGCAGAAACCGTGTCGATCCAGTCTGTTGACGTCGATTGTTCGACCGAACCGGTGGCGGTCGTGATCTCGCGTCGCCGCTCGATGCCGATCCGTTCATCGCGCAGCTTTAGCTCGACCGCGCGCGAGGAATAGCTGGCCCCGTTTAGAGTGCAGACGTCCGCATCTAGCGTTTCGCCTCCTGCGGCCCCGTGTTCATCGTCGAGTAAGTCTGCGATAGCTACCGACAAGCATCCACCGGGCGCCAAGTGCCGCGCGGCGGCCGAAAGAAACTGTGCGCGGCCCGACTCGCCGCCGAAGAGTTGGATTGTGAGCATCGGGACAATGATGAGGTTGAACCGTTCGGCGAGGCTGAAATCGCGCGCGTCGCAACAGGTCGTTGTAATTCCGGCGCTCGGCGCGCGCTCGTCAAGGGCCTCCAAAAGCGAAGCGTCGAGGTCGAGCGCGGTGACGGCGTAGCCTTCGCCGGCGAGCATCAGCGCCACCCGGCCGGTCCCTGCTCCGACGTCGAGAATCGGGCCGCCATACTCAGCGGCTAGGTCACGCCAGCAGCTCAAATCGGATTCGTACGAACCGCACTCGAGGTCGTGCCAGATTGCCGCTTCCGAGATCACGCGAATGACCCCGTCGCTGCCCCGCGGCTAACCAGCAGCTCGCGGACCTCCAGCATCGCTGTGTAGGTGGGGAGGATCACCAAACGTCCAGTCGTTGAAGCGAGCGACCGCTGGAGGGCTTGGCCAAGGTCGGGTTCGATCGTGACGCGCGCCGGCTCGACCCCGGCATATTTCAACCGTAGGGCCAGCTCGACCGCTCGCACGCCTGAACAGATGACGGCGCCGCTGGTTTCAGCGAGCGCCTCGAAGTCGGCGTCCCAGATCCAGCTGATGTCGCGACCGTCGGCAATTTGGTCGTTTAGAGCGATCAGCAAGCTCCGCGGCTCTTCGTCGGCGCAGAGCGTTCTGAGTACTTCGTTCGTTCCGGCAGGGTTCTTGATCAGCATGATCGAACAGTCGCGCCCGTCGATCTCGAGCAGCTCCGCCCGGCCGAATGCCGGGCTCGACGCTTCGATCCCGCTGCGAATGTGATCGCTCGGAACCCCTAGCGCGAAGGCCAGCGCAGCTGCCGCGACAGCGTTATAGACGTTGTAGAGCCCGGGGAGTGAGAGTCTGGCCTCGAACGAGGCGCCAGGGAGGTTGATCACGAAGCGCGAGCCGCTTAAGCCGTCTAGCTCAATATCGGTGGCGCTTACCTCGGGCGTGGGCCGTGCGCCGTGACCTTGGGGACAGGAGTAGTGCCCGAGATGGCCGACGAAGTACCGGGTGTAGACGAACTGCTCGCCGCAGACTGTGCAGCACGCCTGCTCGGCGGCATGCTGCGGGATGGTGCTGCCCGCGTCGGCATCCTCGAGCCCGAAGTAGAGCGGTTCGGCGGCGTCCGCGCCCAACCCGGCGATTAGGGGGTCGTCGGCGTTGAGCACGAGCCGCGCTCCGGAGGCTGACCTTGCAACCTCACGCCAGCGATCGACGATCTGGTCGAGCTCGCCATATCTGTCTAGTTGGTCGCGGAAGAGGTTTCCCATCAGAACGGCACGTGGCCGGAGTTGTTCGACCAGTGAGGGCAGCCAGAACTCGTCAAGCTCAAAAAGGCCGAAATCACCTTTCTGATCGTTGAGCGTCGCTGCGATGCCGCCAGCCATGTTGGCACCGGCGCGGTTGTGGACCAGCGTCGCACCGTCGGCCCGCATCACTTCGGCGACAATTGCACTCGTTGTCGTCTTCCCGTTCGTTGCGGAGATGACAGCGCAGCCACGAGCCAGGCGGGTGCTGAGCTGCGTTATCGCAGCAGGAGCTAACGCGAGCAACAGCTTCCCTGGCGCGCTGGTCCCGCCGCTGCCGGCGATGCGCAGCGCAAAGCCCACCGTGCGGGCTAGAAAACCGGCAAGCGCAAGTCGCAGGCTGTTCACTTCGGCAGCAGCACCTTGACGGCGCCTGGGACGATGCGTATGTCGGCCGGGAGCTCAGTCAGCGGGTCGCCATCGGCGTAAATTGTGAACGGGCGGTCGGCGGTGATGCTGACCTCGCGAGCGTGACCGGTCACCACCTCGTCGTCCTCGATGTGGGTCCCCTTGAACACCTTGGGGAACATGCGGATGAAACGTGCGCGACTTGTTTGGAGTGTGTAGATCAGATCGAGTTGCCCGTCGGTGATCGATGCTTTTGGGGCTATCAGCATCCCACCGCCGTAGCGACTCGTGTTAGCGCACAGCAGCGACCAGCCGGTGAAGTCGAATGGTCTTCCGTCAGCGACAACGTCAAAGCGCGTTGGCTTCCAACGAACGAGCGCTGAAATTGCACCCCAGATGTAGACGCCACCACCCAGAAAACGTGGAGCGGAGTTCGCCGACTCGTTTGCGAGCGAATCGAAACCAAGGCTGGCGATGCCGAGGAAGCGAACACCGTTAGCCTCGCCGAGATCAATCGTCGTGGGTATCCCGTTAGCCAACACCTCGCACGCCTCGACTGGGTCGTCTGAGATCCCGACGTGGCCACAGAAATCGTTTCCGGTACCACCGGGGAGCACGCCGAATACGCCGTTGGGGTGATAGGACGCAGCTCGCGCGACAACGCCGGCCACTCCGTCGCCGGAGAACGCGACCGGTATCTCGCCTTGGTCGAGTGCTTCATCTGTCATGCGGCCAGCGTCGCTCAGGGCGGCGGTCAGACCGGTCCTGTGTTGAATCCCAAGCGTGTCGAGTTTCCTCCGTACGGATGGGAGCAGCTTCGGCACTTTTCCGCCACCGGCGGCCGGGTTCGCGATGAGCAAAATACGAGTCACGTGCGCCTATCTTGACGCTTGCAGGGGCTGAACCGCGGTTCAGCGTTCGCCGTAGCGTCAGAACAGCGTTGATGAGCCGTTTTCCGCGGCGTCGTCGTCGACCGCTGCGATGCACTCAGGTCCCTGATTGCGTGGGCTATTGACGCTGCGACTTACAAGCTGGCGTAGGAGCCCGTCGTTTGCGTTGGCGGCGATCACTGCCAGCGCACGCTCCGCGTCTACTGCCGGATCGATCCACGGCGCCTCGTCTGCGCGCCGCAAGATCAGCGGCATTCGACCGTGGACCGGGCTCACTACCGCGTTTGCCGCAACCGTCAGGATCGTGCAGCTGTTGACTGGTTCAACATCTGGTTCCGGCTTCCAGGTGGTCCACAGGCCAGCAAAGCTGAATAGGTTCGCATCAGCGAGATGAAACCACCAAGGCTGCTTGGGCTTGCCTGCGCGGGATTGCCATTCGAAGAAACCGTCGGCGGGAATGAGGCAGCGGTTTCGCTCGAGCAGGGGGCTGTAGGCGCGCTTCTCGGTCACTGTTTCGGCCCGCGCGTTGATCATCTTGTACGCGCGCTCGCTGCTAGCGGCCCACGAAGGAATTAGCCCCCAGTGCAACAGGTCGCAGCTCGGCGCTTCGCCCTGCCTCTGGGTGATCGTCGCGATTGCACGCCCGGGTGTGACGTTGTAGCTAGCGGCGCTGGCGGGTGGCGGTGCGAGCCCAAAGCGCTCGGTGAAAAGCGAAAGACTGGTGGGCGCGAGCGTGTATCGGCCGCACACGGTGCCGGGGTTCAGCCGCGGTTGGCTGCGGCTGCGGCCCGCGCTTTGCCCTGGCGGCGCCGTCCGAATAGAACGAGGATGCCGAGCACAACGACGACCAGTACCGCTCCAGCGATGATCGCCGGTCCAATGGCTAGGCCACCGAAAGGAAGCGCGATCAGGTAGACGATCCCGAAGCCGATTGCCAGCAGTGCCACTACGAGCAGAATGCCGATCACAATGCCTCGAAGTTTCAGCCAGATGCTTGAACCCGGAGGAGGGGAGAGGATGCCGGTGAGGCGCAGAAGTAAGAGCTGACGGCTCGAGGGAGCTTCCTGCCCCAGCCGTTCGACCGCTGCCTTCAGGTCATCCGGGCGCCGTTCAGCGAGAGCCAAGGAGGCATCGGCCATGCGACGAATCTGCATCCGCTCTTGCGGGCGGGACGCTGCAATTGCGCGCCGGAAGTATTCGCGTGCCGCGGTCGCGTCGTAGCGCTCGGCGGCCCGTGCGCCGAGGATCGAGAGTGCAGCAGACTTGTATTTGGTTTCGCGTTCGAGCTCCTCATCGCTCCGCTGCTCGAGCGCCTGCATCTCGTTGGCGGCTGATTTCTGGTTGAGCTTTACCTGACGAGCTTTCTGGGCCATGCGGGCAGAGTAACTGCCCAGTTCGCTTGGTGCTGCGTCGTCCGGGTCCCTTCTGGGGCCGCGATGTGCTGTCGTAGGCGGGTGACCCGCGCCAAGTCTCCGCAGCTGAGCGAACTATGGCTGCCTGGGGCGCTCTCGGTTTGGGAGTCGCTCGGCTTCGATCTGCGTGCCAATGGCTTCGTTATTGGCGAAGTAGCTTGCAGCGTCGGCGAGCCAGCCGCCAGCTGGTCATTTCGCGGCGTGCATGGCGAAGCGGCAACAGTCGGTGCGATTGAGACTCGGCGGTCCGCGGCAAGCCCCGCTTCGCCGGCGGTAGCTGCCCATCCAAACGGCGCAACAAAGATCGACCACGTGGTCGTCGTCAGTGGCGCGCCGGCTCGGACGACTGAGCAGCTTGAGAGCCTCGGGCTTGTGGGCAAAGGGCTACGCACTTTGTGTTCAGGCGTGGCGTCGCAGAGCCAGTCGTTCTTCTGGACCGGTGACGTGCTCATCGAGTTGGTCGGCCCAACAATGGTCGCTGGCCAAGATCGAGACGACGCGTTCATTTGGGGGATCACATTCGTTGTCCCTGACTTCGATCGCTTGAACGACGTCGCTGGCGGGTTGCTTTCCCAGCCCAAGCAAGCGGTGCAGGAGGGTCGACGGATCATCACCGTTACTGGTGATAATCCACCCGGATTGAAGATCGCATTCATGACGCCCCATATCCGCGCTAGCGGAGGCTAAAACTAGCTAAACACTGGCTGTTTGGCCCTATGCAGCGAATTCTGCAGAGCTCAGAGTGGCCACTGCTAGCTTGACTTCCAGCCGAGTTGCCGTACCTCAGGGGCGGCAAACGGGGGAACCATTGTGATCGCTGTGATCACGGGGGCGAATGGCCGCGTTATGCGGCCTAGCGCCGGGTCAGTTGCCCGTCGCGAGCCCGTCAGCTCACCTCGTAGGCGGAAAGAAGAGACCAAAATGATGTTCCTACTTCGCCCAATCCGATCGCGGATCCCTATGGCCATGGTTGTCGCCCTGGTCGCTCTAACATTGCCGTCCAGCGCGTTGGCACTCGCGACGCTCAAGCCCGGCTCACGTGGGGGTAACGTCTCCCGGCTGCAGTCCGCGCTTCACCTCGCGGCCGACGGCATTTACGGCCCTGGCACAAAGCGAGCCGTGATTCGCTTCCAGCGTCGCCATCACTTGACCGCAGACGGCATCGTCGGCCCGAGTACCTGGCGCGCCCTCGGTAGCGCCTCCGCGCCGAGGCAGAACAGCCGCCCCGGGAACAAGCGGTCGCTAGTGATCGATCTCCAGCGGCGTCTGCACATCACTGCGGACGGCGTATTTGGCCCCGGAACGGCGGCCGCGGTCAAAGACTTTCAAGCCAACAACGGCCTAACCGCAGATGGGATCGTGGGATCTGCAACCTGGCAGGCTCTCGGGTTCAGTGGCAATCGCCCAGTGCTTCGAAGTGGCGGACGCAGCGGTCAGGGCGGGGGCTATAACAGCGCGCCGGCCCGTGTTACACGTGCCATTCGCGCGGCCAACCGGATCGCGCGTCGCCCTTACGTCTACGGTGGCGGACACGGGTCCTTCAACTCGAGCGGATACGACTGTTCGGGATCGGTTTCGTACGTACTTCATGGCGCTGGCCTGTTGAGCTCGGCGTTACCCTCGGGCAGCTTCATGGGCTGGGGCGCACCCGGCCGCGGGCGCTGGATCACGATCTACGCCAACGGAGGTCACGCCTTCATGACGATCAAGACGTCGTCGGGTCTGCGTCGTTACGACACCTCAGGCATGGACGACGGTACCCGCTGGGATCGTCGTTCGTTCTCAAGTAGCGGCTACGCCGTGCGGCACCCAGTCGGTTTCTGAGCAGGTCCGCTGGGGCTATGCTCCTGCTGTGATGCCAACATCTGCAGCAGGTGGCGCACAGCCACTGCTCCGCGAACGAGCGACGGACGGCAGTTTTCAGCGCCAGCAGAGCGCATTTCGCTCCCAGATCTCGGCGGACCCTAGCGCGCAGTTCCCACCGGCTGCTGGTCGCTACCACCTCTATGTCTCCGCGGCCTGTCCGTGGGCTTCACGCGTCGTGATCGCACGTGAGCTCAAGGGTCTGCACGCAGCGATTGGCATGACCAACGTTGACCCGATTCGAGACGAGCTGGGTTGGCGGTTGACTGCGGAGGAACCTGATCCAGTCAACGGCTTTCAATACCTATCCGAGGCCTACCTGCTGGCCGATCCCGGCTTTGATCAGCGCGTGACAGTACCGGTGCTCTGGGATACCGAAACGAGGGCAATCGTCAACAACGAGAGCGCGGACATCATGCGGATGCTCGAGACGAGCTTTAACCAATTCGCCGCCAGGCCCGAGGTCGATCTCTATCCCGACGACCGTGCTGCGCAGATCGATGAGCTCAACGAGTGGATCTACCCACTGATTAACAACGGCGTCTACCAAGCCGGTTTCGCGACTACCCAGTCCGCGTACGAGCAGGCGGTC
>CAIJLJ010000126.1 GCA_903821395.1 uncultured Solirubrobacterales bacterium
ATCAAGAAGATGATTCTCGCGCAGGCTGGGACCACCGCAAGTGCCGGCGGCGCTGCGACGGCAACAACAACGGCCAGCGGCGGCTTGCTCTCTGGCGCGATTGGGTCGGTGGCGACGAAGGCTGCCGCAACGATGGCCGCCGCTGCAATCGTCACAACCGGCGCCGTCGAGGTCAACCATGCGACGACCGCTCAGCCAATTCGCGAATCTGCCAGCGCGCTCACCCAGACCGCCCCAATCCCGGCGCCAGCGATCGAGCCCGCCGCCAAGCCTGTGAAGCCAGCTGAGTCGCCTGCAACGCGCATAGCTGCGGCAGCGGCAGCGATCCCGGCGGTAGTGACTGCGCCGGTGGCTGCGATTGTTCCCGCCCCCGCCCCAACCCCGGCTGTCGTTGTTCCTTTGCCGGTCACTCCTCCGGTCGTCGTGGAGGAGCACCATGATGACGTCACGTTGGCGCCAACAACAGGCCCGACGCCTGACGCGCCGGTGACCGACCCTAGTGCGGGCAACCAAGCACCCCCGGTTGTTGTGCCACCGGCCGCACCTGCAGCAGATCAGATGACAGCGCCCTCTAACTAGAGGTCAGCCTCCGACCGAAAGCGACTGGTAGACGTCGCGCAGCGGAGCTCGCTCGCCGACTGAATTGGGAATCGGGGCGGCGGGCCCTTGGAACGCTGTCATCAGAACGTCAATTCCTGCTCGTGCGCCGGGCTGGGCTGGGAATAGGAGCACGCGCCGGCCAAATACGACCATCCCTCTGACTGCTGTCTGGAAGGTGATCTCGTAGCCGGGCTGATCATTCAGCACCACAGAGCCTTCGGTTCGCACAGCGAACGACCGGTCAGCACGACTCATCTGCTGCGTCAGGCGCGCCGCAGTCAGCGGAAGAACGCCCCCAATCGAACCGCTGTAGGGAGCCAAGTGGAGCGGCTGAACAGTGACGGTCTGCCCCAACTGCACGCGGTTCGGGCTAGCGAGCCGGAGCGACTGAGGCCTGACAGCTACGAGCTGCTGAAGCGACGATGGGTTGTACTCGAGGTGGAATGGCACCGGGGCAGCGACTTCCACAGTCCGCAGCGGGGATGCGCCACCTGTCAACAGGAAGGCCGCGACCGCAACGACGAATAGTCCGGCGACGATGATGGCTGCGCGCGGCGCGCGGCCCATCGCGTGCCACTTTGGACCAACGATCGCTGGAAGCGTGGGGCCAAACTCTGGGCGGACGGTCGACGGCATCGAGGCCAGCGTAGCCGCGGCTTAGGACCCGTCAGCGAACAGCTGATCGAGGTCCAAGTCGGTGAACGAATCGAACGCCACCATCGTTTGCGACCGGCTTACGCCCTCGAGCGCTGCGACATCTTCCGCGAGCGCATGCGCGAGCTGCTCATGCCGATCAACTCGCACGATCGCAACAAAGTCCCATGCGCCCGTTACCGAGTAGACCTCAGCAACCCCATCGATCTGTTGCAGACGTCCGCCAAGCTTGGCCAGCGCCGTGCGCTCAGACTCGACTAGGACAAAGGCCGTGATCATTTGAGTTCCAAACTCTGCCCGGGATCCAGCACCGTCACCGTCGCCTTGCCCTCTACAGCTACGGCCTCGGCAAACGCGGCCGCGTCGGTCTCGATCGGCGGAAAGGTGTTGTAGTGAATCGGGACGACTTGCGGCGCCCCAACCAGCAGGGATGCGCGGACCGCGTCATGACGGTCCATCGTGTAGTGACCGCCGATTGGGATCAGCGCTAGATCGAGCGAATGGCGCTGGCCCGGAATAGCTAGATCGCTAAAGAGCGCCGTGTCACCGAGGTGATAGATCGTCTTGCCGCCGATGTTGAGCACAATTCCTGCCGGCGTGTTGACCGCACCGCGCGGCGTTGTCGAGGTGTGCCAGGCCGGGACCCATTGCGCCCAGCCCCAATCGAACTCGATCGTGCCGCCAAGGTTGGGATCGTGAACGACGTGGTCTGGACCGAGTTCGTCGGCGAGCTCAGCGGCGATCTCGACGATCGCCGCGACCGGTGCGCCGGTCCGCGAAACAATCGCAGCGGAATCACCAATGTGATCGGCGTGACCATGAGTTACGAGCACAGCGTCGGCTTCAATCTCAGCGGCGTCAGCGGTGGCCTTCGGATTACCGGTGAGGAAGGGATCGATCAGCACCTTCGTCCCTTCGTGCTCGATCGAGAAAGCCGAGTGGCCGAGATAGTTGACTTCAACGCTGCTCATCGTTCGCTCCTTTGCTGATCGTCCGCTGCTGCAAGTTCATCGGCCAGCGCCAGCCCGACTGCGACGCCGACCAGCATCGCTAAGCGCGATTCCTCGGCGACCAGCTCCGCGAGCGCGATGCGGCGCTGCTCGCCGTCATCAACCCCAGAGACGCGCGAAATCTCGCCTTGATGCGCCGAATCGAAAAAGCCGCCCGCGTCGAGCGCTGCGCCGAGAATCTGTTGCAGACCGGGGGCTGCGTGCGTAACCAACTCCTGCGCGTCAGCGAAACGCTCACCATCGGCGATCGCAGCAACTGCGGCGTCTACCTGTTCTGCGCTGTAACGGTGCTCAGCCATCGTTACGAAGCCTAGCGACGCGCCAGTATGGCGCCGATAAGCAGCCCGAGCACCAGCCCAGCGGCCCCGGCTGTTGAGCTGGCCTCGACAACCGCAAGCGGTATCAACAGCAATACTGCGGCGCAGACGGCAGCACCGATCAGGTCGGCAGATGGCTGCTCGCCGCGCCTAGTTTCAAGTACTGGGGCCACGACCCACGCGCCGATCAACCCGAGAGCCGCTGCGTTTCCGCCAAGCGCGAGCGGGATGCTTTCGAGCCCAGCCGCGGCGGCCATTCCGCCAACCGCGCAGATTACGAAGCAGACAACAGCAATAACCGGGCCGTGCTGGCGCTCAATCAGCCCTCCGAAGAGGGCAATTGCAGCGACGCTCACGGCCGCGTACCAAAGGCTGTCGGCAAAGAACGATGCCGTCAGTAGGCGCCACCACTCCCCGTTTAGCTGACCGATAATTCCAACCTGCGTGACCGACAGCACCCCCGGCACAATTAAGATCGCGCCGATTGCACACGCAGCTGCGAGCGTGATCGAAGCGACCGGCCGGCCCGGCCACGAGCGCGCACGCGCAACGCGCGGGCGCCGCCTGGCACGCCGCTTTGGCTTCGGGCCCGCGGAAGTCAGCTGACCGCGAGCAATCTTCGGTGCGCGCTTCTGCATCCGTGCTCCGCAGTAGGGGCATTCGGTCACATACTTCGACACCTCCTCGCCACATGAACGGCAAACGACGAACAGATCAGTGGCTTCAGGCATCGACTTTGCGATCTTACCCGCCCCGTGCGCTCGGCACCCAAGGGCCATCGCCGGTACGCTTCAGCGAGCTGCTTTCCCGCGACCCGATACGGAGATAACTGACGTGGCCACTGAATCGATGACCTCTTCCCAGCTCGAAGAACTGCTCGGCGATAACGCCAAGACGCTGCTAGACCACAAGTGCAAAACGATCGACGCTTCGATGCTGCACCTGCCGGGCCCTGACTTCAACGAGCGAATCGTCGCGGAGAGCGACCGCAGTGCACAGGTGATGCGCAACCTTCAGCAGATGTGGGATCACGGTCGCCTTGGCGGTACCGGCTACCTCTCGATTCTCCCCGTAGACCAAGGGATCGAGCATTCAGGCGGCGCGAGCTTCGCCCCCAACCCTGAGTACTTCGACCCAGGCAAGATCGTTGAGCTGGCAGTTGAAGGCGGCTGCAACGCCGTCGCTTCAACCGTCGGCGTGCTCGGCGCCGTTTCGCGCAAGTACGCGCACCGGATTCCGTTCATCGTCAAGCTCAACCACAACGAGTTCCTGACCTACCCGAACACTTACGACCAAATCATGTTCTCGTCGGTTCAGCGCGCGTTTGACATCGGCGCCGCTGGTGTCGGCGCGACGATCTACTTCGGCTCACCGGAGTCGCACCACCAGATTGTTGATGTTGCGGCAGCGTTCGAGGAGGCCCACCGGCTTGGAATGTTCACCGTGCTCTGGTGCTACCTGCGCAACAGCGCCTTCGTCGTTGACGGCACCGACTACCACGTGTCGGCCGACTTGACCGGCCAGGCAAACCACATCGGCACGACAATCGAGGCCGACATCATCAAGCAGAAGCTGCCGGAGAACAACGGTGGCTACCTCGCACTCAACGAAGGCGGCGTCTCGTACGGGAAGACCAGCCCGCTGGTCTACGACAAGCTGACGACCGATAACCCAATCGACCTGACCCGCTACCAAGTCGCCAACTGCTACATGGGCCGCTCAGGCCTGATCAACTCCGGCGGCGCTTCTGGTGGTGCAAGTGACAAAGCCGAGGCCGTAACGACAGCCGTGATCAATAAGCGCGCTGGCGGTACGGGCCTGATCACCGGCCGCAAGGCTTTCCAGCGGCCGATGAGCGAGGGAATCGAGATCCTCAACGCCGTCCAAGACGTTTACCTCTCAGACGACGTAACGATCGCCTAGGGCTCATAGTTTGCGCGCCGCGCGCGGCCAAGGTCACGCACAAGCGCAGAATCTGTAACAGCACCGTTCGAGCGGCCATGATCGAGCTTGATTGACGCTAATTTCGGCCGATGATCACAACTCGCAGATACGCCCTCTGGCCACTGATTGCTTCAATTCTGGTGGTCGCCGCGATCACCGGCTGCGGCGAAGCGACGTCCGATCAGCCGTACGCGCAGCTCAGTGGGACGGTAGAGCGAGTGGTTGACGGTGACACGATCGTTGTCAACCTCGGCGACCATATCGAGCGCGTGCGCTACATCGGCATCGACACGCCCGAGACCGTAAAGCCAAACGCCCCGGTCGGCTGCTTCGGACCGCAGGCAAGCCACGCCAACAAGCAACTTCTGCCCGCGGGGAGCAAAGTGCGGCTGGTCCTCGACGCCGAACCGCGCGACCGCTACGGGCGCCTGCTCGCCTACGTCTATGCGGGCGGCACTGCAGGAAAGGAGCTATTCATCAACGCCGATCTAGTCCGGCGCGGTTATGCAGACACACTGCGCTTTCCCCCGAACACCTCTCATGCGGCCCAATTCGCGCAGCTACGCCGAGCCGCCAGCCACGATCGGCTCGGCCTCTGGCAGTACTGTCGCTAACATCGGCCGCGATGGCTACTCACCTCCGTCAAAGTCTGCGCGACTTTGAGGCCAAGTTTCGGGCCGAAATCAGGGCCGACCGCGTTAGGCGCCACGAGATCCACGAGCGCGCTGAGACCCGCATCCGCGTCCGCCGGCTCGACCGCCAACACCGTCAGGGAACACTCCGCTTCGGGATGCTGGTGTTGTTGCTGGTCGCCACCGCTGTCGTGGTAACGGTGGCGATGTTTGAGACGCTCTACATCGTTATGGGATAAGCCGCGCCGGGTCTACCTCGGTCTGCAGCGAATTGACCTCTGCATATACCTCTTCGCGGTAGACAGGCACTTCGCGAGGCGCCTTAATGCCGATGCGAACCTTCTCCCCCGCGACCGACAGCACCGTGATCTCGATCTCGTCACCGATCATGATGCTCTGATTCGTTTTTCTTGATAAGACAAGCATCGCCAGCTCTCCTCGCGTAATCGATCGACCCTGCTGCGCGAACCTACCAGCGCAACGGACCACGCCGCAAGTCCCAGCTCCGACCGGTTTAACGCTGCGCCGGGCGACGCGCAGACTCACCGCTCCGATAGGGTCATTCGACCAATGGCTAGAAAATCTTTGAAACCACAACTCAATCAAATCCGCGTCTGGGTCGGCCAAGGCCGAACCGACGCTTGGATCGCCCACCAGCTCGAGGTGCCAGTTGCGCAGCTTGAGACCTTCAAGCAGGAGTTCGACCTGACCAGCTCCGAGGGCGCGGTTGCCGGCTTTGACGAGGTCGTTGACCTGCGCGCCGCCGACGACGCTCAGGTCGCCGCCGCACTTGAGATCGAAGAGGCCGAGCAGGCCAAGGCTGCCGAAGAGGAGGCACGTCTTCGCGCCGAACGGATCGCAGCCGGAGAAGAAGAGCCAGAGGATGTTGATTCGGATGAGGACGGCGCCGGCAGTGACGGGCCTAGCCGCTCTCGCCGAGGCCGTCGCGGTGGCCGCGGGCGCCGCAGCACAGCCAAGGCTCTAGAAGGAAGCTTCGACCACGGCGAAGAGGGCTACGGCCTCTGGCTCGACCCAGCGATCGCCGAGAACTCGATCTATGCCGAGCACTGGGCTGGAAAACGCGCAGTGACTGTGACCGTAGAAGCTGACCGCATCGTCATCCGCCGCGCCGACGACGAGTAAGCGTAGGCACTAGCGCTTCTGTTCTAGGCGTCGGCCGCCAGCGAAATCAACGGCGCCACGCACGTAGCGCCCGTAGGCTGCGTCGGCAACGCGCGCATCCCAAGCCTGCGGCAACTCCGGTTCCAGCCGCAGCGCGAGCTCCATGCACCATGAGCTGTCCTGCTCGTAGTGCTCGACCAACTCGTCAACGGTGAATGCGCCGCCTAGTTGGCGACGAAGTTCGGCGACGATCGCCTCCTCAACTCGTAGCAGCGCGGTTTGGTCCTGCGGCGGCGCGGCAGCCAAAAGGCGCTCCCCTTCGCGCCACTGCTCGATAGCGGTTTCGTACGGCACGCGCCGCAGCGTAGCGCTGGCGCCTACGGGCCGGCCGGGAGGCCCTTGATCACGTAGGCGCGCTCGCCTGGCTTGACCATTCCAAGGCGACGCGCCTCACGCTCAAGTGAGGCTGGGTTTCTCAGCGCAGCCACGCGCCCAGAGAGCAGATCATGCTGATGCTGGAGCGACTTCAATTCAGCCTGACGCGTCGTCGCTTCCCCACGAGCCGACCAGATCGCTGCCAGCGGTCGGACGTAAAGGAGTACGACGAGAACGCAGACACCGAGCACACCAAGCCTGCCAATGCGATCCCAACGAATCCCGCGCGAGCCTGCAGGCCGCCCTTCAACGAGGCGCGGCCGTGGCAGTAGCTGACGGTTGCGGGGGCGCTCACGGAGAGCTGCGCTGCGGGTAGTCATAAGCGCACGTTCGCTGCGCCCGGGCAAAGTCCTCCCCGCTATTTCAACCCGGCTGAAACGGTGCGCTGAGGGCTAGCTTCGGAAGACAGAGCGACCTGGATAGGTGGCGCGATCACCGAGCGCTTCTTCAATCCGCAGCAGCTGGTTGTACTTGGCGACGCGATCCGAGCGCGACGGCGCTCCGGTCTTGATCTGACCGCAACCGGTAGCGACTGCGAGATCAGCGATCGTGGTGTCTTCTGTCTCGCCTGAGCGGTGCGACATGACCGCGCTATAGCCGGCCTCGCGGGCCATCGCGATCGCATCGAGCGTCTCGGTGAGCGTCCCGATCTGATTGACCTTGATCAGGATCGAGTTGCCGACCGCCAGCTCGATACCACGAGCAAGCCGCTCGGTATTGGTTACGAAGAGATCGTCACCAACGAGCTGAACAGTTGAACCAATCTTCTCGGTCAGTTGCTTCCAGCCGTCCCAGTCCTCCTCATCCATTCCGTCTTCAATCGAAAGGATCGGATAGCGGGCAGCCATCTGAGCCCAGTAGTCAGCCATTTCAGCTGAGCTCAGGACGCGGCCCTCGTGAGCGAGCGAGTAGCTGCCCTGCTCAAATATCTCACTCGTCGCAGGGTCGAGCGCGATCCCAACGTCCTCGCCCGGGCGATAGCCGGCCGCTTCGATTCCTTCGATTAAGACTTGGAGCGCCTCTTCGTTGGAGTCGAGATCGGGAGCGAAGCCGCCTTCGTCGCCGCCGGCAGTGTTAAGCCCGCGAGCCTTCAATGTCGCCTTAAGCGCATGGAATACCTCAGCGCCAACCCTCAGCGCCTCGCCAAATGAAGCCGCGCCGCAGGGGACGATCATGAACTCCTGAAAATCAACGCGATTGTCGGCGTGGGCGCCACCGTTGAGGACATTCATCATTGGCACCGGCAGCACGCAAGCGTCGGCGCCGCCGAGGTAGCGCCAGAGCGGCTGCCCAGCAGCTGCGGCCGCAGCGTGCGCTGAGGCCAGTGAAACGCCAAGAATTGCGTTGGCGCCGAGCCGCGACTTGTTGGCGGTTCCGTCGAGCGCGATCAACGCGCCGTCAAGACCGCGCTGGTCAGCGGCATCGAGCCCTACAGCGGCGGCGGCTAGCTCGCCGTTGACATTCGCGACCGCCTGCGTGACGCCCTTCCCACCCCACGCGTCACCGCCGTCACGCAGCTCAGTCGCTTCAAACTCGCCGGTCGAAGCGCCCGATGGGACTGCTGCCCGCCCCGTTGCGCCGCTAGTTAGCTCGACGTCAACCTCGACCGTCGGGTTGCCACGGCTATCGAGAATCTGGCGGGCATGAACGCTGCTGATCTTCGTCATTGGTCCTCTGTCATTCGCGCCCGCGCGTAGAACTCGAGCTGTTGATCTATATCTAAGTCATTCCAAGCGAGACCTGCGTTGCGGGCGATCAGCTCAGCGGCTTCGAGCCGCCCGCGGAAGCGTTGCGTTGCCGACCTAAGTGATAACTCAGGATCAACTTTCAGCCGACGCGCAACGTTTACGGCAGCAAAGAGAAGGTCGCCTACCTGTTCAAAACTCTGTTCGTCGCCGGCCCCGCGCTCGCCCAACTGATCTAGCGCTTCGAGCTGATCGCGCAGCGCCCCGATCGCCTCATCTGTTTGCAGCGGATCAAAGCCGCTGGATGCGGCACGTCGCTGCACCCGGCGAGCATCGAGCGGCGCCGGAAGGTTCTCCGGTAGAGAGCCGAAGATCGTCTCGCCGCGCCCAGGCTCACTGCGCTTGATCTGATCCCAGTTACGCAGCACGTCGCCACTGTTCTCGACCTCAACCTCGCCGAACACGTGCGGATGGCGGCGAATTAACTTCTGGCGGCAATGCTCGGCCACCTCGCCGAGATTGCTCACGCCGCGCTCCTCAAGTAGCAGCGAAAGAAAATAGACCTGAAAGAGCACGTCGCCGAGCTCATCAACGAGACCCTCGTCGTCGCCTGCATTGGCGGCGTCGGCAAGCTCATAGGCCTCCTCAACGGTGTGCGGAACAATCGTCCGCTCGGTCTGCTCGCGATCCCACGGGCACTCTTCGCGCAGGCGCCGAGTCAACTCATCGAGTCGCCCCAGCGAAGCTTCTATCTCGTCCCGGCTCACGGCGCTAACGCTAGCGCCAAGCCACGGGGTTCTGCTCGCTGATCAGCCGCCGGAAGGCGTGGCTGGGACCTGTGGCTGACCGGGCACCGGCGCCGCAGCCTTCGGCGCCTTGTAGTTGTTGCAGTCAGCGACGATGTAGTAGACCTGACACTCGGTCACTTCCTTCCAACGAGTCTGGTACGACTTGCCGAATGCGGCAAGCGCCTTCTGACCCTTGTCGGCGATGACAATCTGCTGAATTGTCTTCTGAGCCTGGGCTTCGCTCTGAACCTTCTTCGGGGTCTCGCCGGTGACCTGGAAGACGTAGTAGCCGAGGCTCGTCTTGACCGGTCCAACAACCTTGTTGAGCGGAGCGCTAAAGATCGCGGAGTCAAAGGCTGCTTCCTGCGAACCCTGAGCGACGGCTGGCAGCTTACCGCCAACCTTCTTCGACGTCGCGTCGATCGAATACTGCTGCGCGACCGAGGCGAACGAGACGTCGCCGGCTGCTAGCGCCGCCTTTGCACGATCGGCCTGATCCTTGGTCTTCGTCAGGATCACATTTAGGTCACGCGTTGCTGGCTGCGTGAACTGAGCAATGTTCTTCTGGTAGTAAGCCGACAGCTCATCTGGGGTAGCTGTCTTGGCGGCCTTCTGAACCTGCTCAGTGATCGCCTTCTCAAGCAGCTGCGAGCGCTGACGGAAGAGCAGATCGGCCTCGGTCTGGCCCGAGCTCTTGAGGAAGTCGGCGTACTGCTTGGTCGTCGGGAAGGCCTGCTTGCGGGCCTTGTCAAACTCGGCCTTGACCTTCGCATCAGAGATGTCGATTCCGGCCTCGTTGGCCTGTAGCTCAAGCCACTCAGAGCGGATCAGGAAGGTCATCACTTGATCCTTGAGCTGCGTGTACTGCTGATCACACTGAGTCTTGTACTGAGCAACGCTTGGATCCGGCTGGCCCTTGACGGGAGCGGGCGCAGCGGCCCTCTTGGCCGCGATGCACTTCGTGTAGTTAGGCGGATCGGGAACGCCCGCGGCCTTAGCGGTCGGGTCCTGCGAAGCGTTCGCGGCAACAGTCACCCAGTGGTTAAAGGTCGTCTTGGAGATCGTCGTGCCATCGATCGAGGCGACGTCGCTGTCCGAAAGGCCACCGCAAGATGCGATGACAAGGGCTGAGAGGGCTACGGCGCCGAGCGCCAGAAAACGATAAGTGTGGTTCATGAGTTCCTTGATAATAGGCACTGGGAATCTGCTGCGCGCCACCCTAACTGCTCTGGCGACTTACAGCTAGAAGCAGAGTAGCGACTGCAGCGATCATCGTGAGCCGCTCAGCTCCATCTGCAGGCAGCGGAAGCGAGAGCTGTGAGCGACCGGGCTCGTACTTCGCCTGCGGCAGTTCTGCGCTCAACGATCGCTGCTGATCGTCGTCGAGATCGAACGGCGTGACGACCATCCGCTCGCCGCGAATCGTCACAACCCCAGCCCCGGCCTGCCCGAGCTTGACCCTCGCCTGCTGCAGCACAATCAGGTTCTCAAGCTCGACCGGGAGGGGGCCAAAGCGATCGGCTAGCTCCTCGCTGAGAACCGCCAGGTCCGCAACCTCGTGACTTGCGGCGATCCGGCGGTGAACATCAATCTTGGCCTGCTCATAGGGGATGTAGTCGGTCGGGATGTAGGCGTCAACGTCAACGTCGAAGCGGACAGGCTCGTAATCCTCGTCGGCCGCAGATTGTGGCGCGGCGGCCCGAACCGCTTCGTCGAGCATCGATAGGTAGAGCTCGAAGCCAAGCGCGGCGACGTGGCCGGATTGCTCGTCACCGAGCAGGTTGCCAGCGCCGCGGATCTCAAGGTCGCGCATCGCAATCTTGAAGCCAGCACCAAGCTCGGTGTAATCGGAGAGAGCGCTAAGTCGGCGAGTCGCTTCCTCAGTCAGTGCAGCGGCACTTGGATAGAGGAGATAGGCGTAGGCGCGCTCGCGGCTGCGCCCAACGCGGCCGCGGATTTGGTAGAGCTGCGATAGGCCGAAGCGGTCAGCCCGCTCGACTATCAGCGTGTTGGCCTGCGGGATGTCAATCCCCGACTCGATGATGCTGGTCGAAACCAAAACGTCGCTGTCTCCGCGGAGGAAGCGCATCATCCGCTCTTCAAGATCGTGCTCGTCGAGCTGGCCGTGAGCCACGTCGAAGGTCAACTTTGGACAGAGCCCTCGTAGCCGCTCCGCCGTCTCATCAATCGTCTCGACACGATTGTGGAGAAAGAACGACTGGCCGCCACGCTCAGCCTCGCGCTCGAGCGCTAGCCGAACCAGCTCCTCGTCGTATTCACCGACGAAGGTCTTGACCGGCCTGCGGCCTTCGGGCGGGGTTTCGATCACGCTGATGTCACGCATCCCGGCTAACGACATCTGCAGCGTGCGCGGGATCGGCGTGGCGCTCATGGCGATCACGTCCACGCGGAGCTTCAGCTGACGCAGCAGCTCCTTCTGCTTAACGCCGAAGCGCTGCTCTTCATCAACGATCAACAGCCCCAGCTCCTTCGGCCGCATATCCCGCCCCAGCAGCCGGTGGGTGCCGATCAGGATGTCGGTCTTGCCTTCGTTGAAGTTGGTCACCGAAGCACGCTGTTCGGCGGCGCTGCGCAGGCGGCTGACGACGTCAACGGTGAACGGGAAGTCTTCGAGCCGCTCGGAGAACGTTCCAAAGTGCTGCTGGGCGAGGATTGTGGTTGGCGCCAAGACGAGCACCTGTGTGCCGTCGCCGGCAGCTTTGAAGGCCGCCCGCAAGGCGACTTCGGTCTTGCCGTACCCGACGTCACCGCAGATCAGCCGGTCCATCGGCCGAGGGCGCTCCATGTCCTGCTTGACGGCCTCAATCGCGGCTGCCTGGTCGGCGGTCTCCTGCCAGGGGAAGCGCGACTCGAAGTCCAACTGCCATTCAGAATCCTCAGAGAAAGCACGGCCTTCGCGGCGGCGGCGCTCGGCATAAAGGTTGAGCAGCTCGCCTGCCAGCCCTTCGGCTGCTTTGCGGGCGCGAGCCTTGAGCGTCTCCCAACCTTTGCCGCCGAGCTTTGAGAGCTTCGGCGAAAGCTCACCGGCGCCGATGTATCGCGTGATCTTGGCGAGCTGATCGACCGGCATGAATACGCGGTCGCCATCTGCGTATTCAAGCTCGAGGTAGTCGCGGGTGATCTCGCTGACGGTCTTGGTCTCAAAGCCAGCGAAGCGAGCAACCCCGTGATCTTCGTGGACGACGGTGTCACCGGTACGCAGTTCGAAAAGCGACGCGAAGCGCCCAAGCCGGCGCTCCGGCTGATCATCGCTGCGCGCGGCCCGGCGACGGCGGAAGAGCTTGCGCTCCGGGATGATTGCGAGCTTTGCGCCAGCCGCAACAAATCCGCTGCGCAGCGCCGCAACCGCGAACAGCAGCTTTGTTTCGGAATCATCACCCGAATCACCCTGCTCAAGCCAGTGCGCTGAGAGGCGAGCGAGGTTGTGCGCGACGCGCTCGCCCTCACCGCGGCGCGAAAAGGCGACGACCGTCGTGTACCCGCTGCGGACGAGGCTCTCGAGCTCCGGCTCAGCCTCAGCCAGAGATTGCGCGGAGAACTCGGCGGCCTGTGCGTGCAGCTCGATCGGCTGGCCCGCGAGCAGGGAAGAGATCCGTGCCGAAGAACGACTCGTGAGTGCTCGTTGCACGTCGTCGGGGGCGACGTAAAGGTGGTGCGCGTCAACATCGTGGAAGGCCGCACAGACGTCCTGCCAGTGGTCGCTCAGGGCCGGAGCGATCTCCTCCCCCGCTCCAACTATCACCTGTGCCTGTTCGGGAACGAGATCGAGTAGCGCATGAAAACGATCGACCGGGAGGAGGTCGGCGATGTCCGGACGTTCGTCGGCATCGCTAAGCGCAGCTATCTCTGCCAACTCACGGTGCTCCGCAGCCAGCTCAGCCGCCGGCGCAATCTCAACCGACTCAATCTCGCCGAGCGACCTCTGCGTAAAGGTTGAGAAGTGACGCAGCGATTCGATCTCAATGTCAAAGCAGTCAACCCGCACAGCATGGTCCTCGGTCGCTGGGAAGCAGTCGAGAATCCCCCCTCGGATAGCGAACTGGCCGCGCTCGGCGACCTCAGAGACTCTTTCGTAGCCAGCCGCTACAAGCTGCAGGGCGGCCTCATCAAGATCGATCAGATCGCCTTTTCGCAAAGTAAAACCGCGCGGACGGAGCGCCGGGTCAGGCACCTTCTCCGAGAGCGCAACCGCTGAGACGACGATCACCGGGGGCTCGCCTTCGGGCCGTTCAAGGAGCGCATCGAGCGCAGCTACACGCAGACCGACGAGATGCGGCGGTGGCGCGAGGTGTGATTCGTATGTCACGCCACGGCTTGGATAGAAGCGAACGGGCCGCGGCGCCAGCCAGATGCTGAGGTCGGCCGCCAGCGCCTGCGCTTCGCTGTCATCGCCAGCAACGACGACACTAGGTCGCTCAGCTTGGTGGTCAATTAGGGCCGCGATCGCGTAAGGGCGCAACGATCGCGAGACGAACGCCTCGCCGCCATCACTGAGCAGCTTCGCGCCTTGCGGGTCGTTTGCCAGCTCCCGTAGCAGCCCTCTGAGCGGCATCGCTGCGGCCTCTTACGCCGAGCCGCTCAAGGCGGTCTCGCCAAGAACGATCTGCTCGACTAGGTCGCTGGCAGCGGCGACGAGAGCGTTCACGTCGGCGTCCGACTGCTTCCAGCGCCCGAGCACGTAATCGGAGACACTGGCCGAGTCGGTTGAATCGGGCCGTCCGACGCCGATCCGAAGCCGACCAAACTCGTCAGAACCGAAACCCTTGCGCAGCGACTTGAGGCCATTGTGACCGGCGAGGCCGCCACCCAGGCGAGCCTGCAGCTGGCCGAACGGGAGGTCTATCTCATCATGCACCACGAGGACATGGTCGAGCTCCAGCTTCAGCGACCCTCGCGCCGGGCCGGCAGAGGTTCCTGACTCGTTCATGTAGGTCAGTGGCTCGAGCAGCGCAACTCGCACAGCGGAGCCGCCGGGCGGGCCGACCCGTCCACTAACGATCAGCCCGTTGAAGCTTTTCTTCGGGCGACCTAGCTCCCAGCGCTTCGACAGCTCGGAGATAACTTGGAAGCCGACGTTGTGAGGCGTCGATTCGTAACCAGCGCCCGGGTTGCCGAGGCCTACGACCAACCAGTCGACAGGCTCAGAGCGTGAGAAAAAGCGGCCCACGGGTTGATGCTACGACGCGAAACGCGAACTAGCCAGCGTCGTCATCGGACTTGTCGCCCGAGTCGTCGCCGCCGCCGTCGCCGCCGTCGCCGCCGTCGCCCTCGTCTGCAGCACCCTCAGCGGGCTCGCCGTCCTCACCGATCAGCTCGGTCTCCTCTTCGATCGTCTCCTCGACTTCGAGGCGCGGCGCGAGCAACGACACGACAACAAGGTCGTCCTCGTCAAGAAGCGTGACGCCGGCCGGAACAACGGCAGCTGAGAGCGGTGCGGTCTCGCCGATGTTTAGCTCAGCGACCGAAATCTCAATCGATTCCGGAATCTCATTTGGCAGCGCCTCAACGTTGACTTCGCGGATCGGCTGGTCGACGACGCCGCCTTCGACCACGCCTGGAGATTCGTCTGCGCCAACAACGATCAGCGGAACAACGGCTTGGATTGCGACGTTCAAGTTGACGCGGACAAAATCGACGTGCGTCATCTCGCCGCGAACCGGGTGGCGCTGGGCGTCTTTAAGAACTGCTGGCTCGCTGGTTCCTGCTACGACGAGATCAACGACGGCGCCGGAAGCGTGTAGCGCGGCGCGCAGCTCGCGGCCATCAACGGTGAACGAAACCGGTTCACCATCGCCGCCGTACAGAACCCCAGGAACTTTGCCCTCGCGGCGCAGCCTGCGAGTAGCGCGCGAGCCGTCTGGTTCGCGTGGAGAAGCGTTAAGAGTTGAGTTCGTGGATTGAGCCATCAGCGGCGCTCGATGGTAGCGGGATCGAGCCAGATCCGTTCTACGGCGGCTCCTGGCTTGGTCGAGCTAGCGCGTAGAGCCAACCTGGCGGACAGCATGAAATGCGCTCGCAACCGGTGCAAATGTTGGCTTCTTCACGCCCGCAAAGCTGACAAGCCCCTTCTGGAATAGGGGTGGCGCCGGGAATGGATTGCCGCCGTCCCAGCCCGGCCTTACCCAGAACTCCTGCATCGCCCAGTAGAGCGAACCCGAAAGCCACGGCTTGCTCGCGAAGACACCCATGTGGAACTTGATTATGTCGTTAGCGAATGCCCAAGTACCGTGATCCTCCGCTGGTCCGGCGCGGCTCGCTTCAACGCCAAACTCGGTGACCATCATCGCCTTCTTCGGGTAACACGCGCGCTCAATGTCGAACGATTCCGAGAGCAGCTCGCGATCAGCGGTTGAACCGCTATCCCCCGGGTACCAACCGTAGTAGTCGTTGAGTCCGAGCACATCTAGTGGCGCGTAAGCCTTCTGGCAGCTGCCTCGGCTCGGGCCGCCGACCGCAAGTCCGATTGGACGGCTCGGATCGAGCTGCCTGGCGCGGGTCGCTGCCGAAGCCAGATAGGCAGCCTGCCCGTCACTGCTCGGGCCAGGCAACTCATTGCCGAGCGACCAAAGCATGATCGATGGGTGGTTCTGATTGACCTCAATCATTGAAGCCACCGCGGCCGTAGCCTGCGACCGGTTCGCTGGCTTCGAGAGCTGCTCTATTGGGACTTGGTAGACCGGCACCTCAGACCAGACGAGCATCCCTAGCTGATCGGCGCGCTGCAGCGTGTAGGGGTGGAGCGGGTAGTGCGCCCGCAGCACCAGACCGCCAAGCTCACGGGCCCAAGCTAGCTGCCGGTCCCGAGTGGCGTTGTCGATCGCAAAGCCGGTACCCGGCGAATCCTCGTGCAGACCGACCCCGCGCAGGTCGAGTCGCTGGCCGTTTAGCGTGAGCCGGCCGCTCGAATCAACCTTGATCGAGCGAACGCCGACATGGCGCGTGTAACGCTGAACAGCTCGGGCGCCCACCGTGGCGACAACTGAGGCGTCGTAAAGGTTCGGTTTCGCTGGGGACCAGAGTTTCGGATGATCGACTTTCTGGGCGGTGGTCAGCGTCGTCGAGGCGCCCGGGGCCAGAGTTGCCTGGCCGACGGTGATCACCGTGGGGCCAAAGCGACCGCTCACTGTGACGGTGCGCGTCGCTGTCCCGAGATTGCTTATCTTCACCTGCCAGTGGACGTTGGCCGCGCAGCTCACACACGCAAGCTCGGGGCGAACGTTGACCGAGGTCATGTCGATCTGATCGACGGCCCGCAGATAAACCTCGCGCAGAATCCCACCGTAATTCCACCAGCCTCCCAGCACCTGACCGTAGGCATCGGAACGGGCTGGTGGCAGGTCGTTGACCGTGCGCTTGCTGTCAACGCGCAGAACGATGCTGTTGACTGCCCCGGCCTTAACCAATGAGCGCGGCAGGCGCAGCTCAAATGGCTCGTAAGCGCCGGAGTGGGTCCCGATCTTGGTCCCGTTGAGCCAAACTGTGGCGGCGTAATTGACTTCCTCGAAACGCATCACCCACTCACGATCAGCGGCGCCGGGCGGCAGGCGGAAGTCCTTCCGGTACCAACCGACTGAACCGATGTAAGAGGCGAGGCTGTCGTCGCCTGCGTTCCAAGCGTTTGGAACCGCGGTCGCCGTCCAGTCACTCGTTGATGACTGGTTCTGCCACGCTTGACCTAAGCCGAGGTTGTCTGGGTCGAGCCTACGCAACCAAGTGCCGTCAACGAGGTAACGACCCGACGGACCGTCGACGTAGAGCGTCTTTGCACTGGGGACCGAACCCGCGACGGTGTCGGCTGCCCGGGCAGTCGCAGCGTGGAGAGAGGCGGCAAGCAGCAGCGCGGCGGCGAGGCGGATTAGCCCGGACATGTCGACTCACCGCCGATTGGAAGGCTGATCGCGTGCAAGATGATGCTGCCACCGAAGATCGCAAGGCCGCGCCGTTCGACCGAGACGCATTGCACCACGGCCGGCGTTGCGCCACCACGATCCCAAGCTACGCGCGTCTGGCCGCTGGCACCGGCAAACGAATACGACGTGCCGGAGTCGTAACGCAGCACCGTGAGCGTCCCGGCGCCTTGGAGCCGGCGCGCGTCGGCGACGACGGCCGCCCTGCACTTCGGCTGCTGGCCGCAGCCCGGAAGCATCCGCAACATCCCCGCAGAGTCGCCCTCCTTCTGAAGGTGAAGCAGGGAAACGACCGCCGCCCGCTCACGATTCTCCGCGGTAAGCCAGCGCGCGATCAGAAATGAGACCGCTAGAAACAGCAAAATGAGCAGGCCAACCCGCCAGATCCGCAATAGGAACACAATCTCGAAGGGTAAAGGGATAGAGGGCGGCTGGCGCTAGTCGGCCGCACGCGAGGCTCTGCTGACGGTAGGCTAGCGACGTGATTTCAAGGATTCTTTTTATGCCGATCGGCATCATCCTCGGCTCTGTTCTCTCAAAGCGCGTGGCCGAAGCGGTTTTCACCGATGGCTGGGAGCGCGCCCGCGGCGCGCAGGCGCCGACAGCAACTACCGAACTCGCTAGCTGGCCGGAGGTGCTCGGTGCAGCTGCCCTTCGCGGCTCAATCATCGCCGTCACGGCAGCAGGGTTTACGCGCGTTGGAGCCTCCGGCTTCCGTTACATCACAGGGTTCTGGCCCGGCGAACAGACGCGCCCCCCAGCCGCACGGCTGCAAGCCCGCGGCGACTGAGCCGAGCTAGATGGCTACCGCCGCCGTATTGCTGATGCAGCAGCTAGGCCTAAGCGACGAGGAGCTCTGCGCAGCGCTTGACAGCAACCCGATCGAGATCATCTCCGACAGCCTCGATCATCGCCCTGAGCTGCCGATCCTGCTGCAGCTAAGCGATGAGGCCGAGCAGCGCGTTGGCCCGGAGGTCCTGAAGCTTTGGGTCCGCACCGAAGGACCCAGCGGGCGACCGATCGAGCATCTCTTAGCGAGGGACTTTGCAGCGTTCGAGTCTGCCGTGGTCACGCTCGTTGAGCGCGGCTTTGTTATCGGCGGCTGAAACTAGAAGAGCTGATTCTCGCCGCCGAAAACTTCACTGACGGAATCGTCGGTGAAGATACGGCGGATTGAGTCGGTCAGCACGTCGGCACAGGTCAGCACGCGAACATTGTCCGGCGCCCCCGGCCGCAACGGGACTGTGTCGGTCACAACAATCTGCTCAAAGTTTGCGCCGCTGAGGTTCTCCCAAGCGGCGCCACTAAAGATTCCGTGAGTGGCAGCTGCATAAACGCTGTTCGCACCAGCTTCGAGTACCGCCTGCCCTGCAACGGCGAGCGTGCCTGCAGTGTCGATCATGTCGTCCACCAAGACAGCCGTCTTACCGGCCACATCACCGATCACGTAACCGACCTCAGCGACTTGGTGGTCTGGGCGTTCCTTGTCGAGGATTGCCAGCTCGGCGCCAATCTTGGAGGCGAACTTCTTGTTCAGCTTGACGCGGCCAGCATCCGGCGAGACGACGACGAGATCGTCTAGGCCGAGATCTTCGAAGTGCTGCGTCAGCATGAACATCGCCGTCATGTGGTCAACCGGAATCTGGAAGAAACCTTGAACCTGCCCGGCGTGAAGATCCATCGTGAGCACGCGGTCGGCACCGGCCGATTCGAGCATCCGCGCCACCAGCCGTGCGCTGATCGGCTCACGCGGAGCCGACTTCTTGTCCTGGCGCGAGTAGCCGTACCAAGGAGTTACCGCAATCACACGGTGGGCTGACGCTCCGACTGCAGCGTCAATCATCACCATCAGCTCCATCAGCGCATCGTTGGCGGTCACTCCGGTCGCCGGATTACCGCAGGTTGGCTGAACAATGAAAACGTCGGCGCCGCGGATCGACTCGTCGAAGCGGCAGTAAACCTCACCGTTGGAGAATGTCTTCAGCGTTACCGGGCCTAGATCGACGCCGAGCCGGTCGGCGATCTTTGCTGCGAGCTCCGGGTGGGCGCGGCCGGAGACGACCATCATCCGCTTGTCGTAATCGATCGGAATACTGGTCGCTGGCTGGAGTGCGCTCTGCGTCACCATTTCGATCGGGAGTCTAGGTGCGAGATCGGTCATTTCTTGTCCTCGACGTCACTCTTGCGGCGCGCGTCATAACCGTCTTTGTTCTCTTGCCGTTCGCGGCCGATCGCCAATGAGCCGGGCGGCACTGCCTCGGTGATCACGCTACCGGCCGCGGTCCACGAGTCGTCGCCAACCTCAACCGGCGCAATGTAGGAGACGTGTACGCCGCCGTGGACGCGCTTGCCGAAGACCGTGCGGTGCTTATTTACGCCGTCATAGTTGGCGGTGATCGTGCCAGCCCCGAGGTTGGCTTCAGCGCCTAGCTCAGCGTCGCCAACGTACGAGAGGTGAGGCACCTTCGCCGCTTCGCCGATGTCAGCGTTCTTCAGCTCGACGAAAGCGCCGACCTTCGCTCGGTCGCGGACCAGCGATCCCGGCCGAAGGTGAGAGAAGGGTCCGATGCTGGCCCCGCTGCGAACTTCGCATTCGGTCAGGTGGCTGCGAAGCACCGTGACCCCATCGCCGATCGTGGCGTCGATCAAAGTTGAATCCGGGCCGATCGTCGAGCGCTCGCCGATCTTCGTATCGCCGCTGAGCACCGTGAACGGTTCGATCACGCTGTCGGCACCAATCTCAACATTTGCGTCGATCTGGGTTGACGCCGGCGCAACGATGTCAACGCCGCCGAGCAAATGCGCCTCGATGATCTGCATCTGTGCCAAGTCGCGAAGCTCAGCCAGGTCCACCCGGTCGTTCACTCCGAGCAGCATCGAAGGGTCATCAACAACGTGGGCGGTAACCGTTCCGCCGGCCGCCGCGATCAGCGGAATCACGGCCGGCAGGTAGCGCTCGCCCTGGCTGTTATCGCTGCCCACCTCGGGCAGCGCCGCAGTCAAAGCGGCGGGGTCGAAGACGTAGACGCCACTGTTGACTTCGCTGATCAGTAACTCCTCGGCGGTGGCGTCGCCGTCGGTCTTGGTCTCAACGATCTTCTCGAGCGTTCCTTCGGCGCCGCGAACTACTCGTCCATAACCGGTTGGGTCGTCAAGCAACGCCGTTGCGACCGTGACGGCGGCGCCGGTATCGAGGTGAACCGCAACCAGCTCGCCGATCGTTTCGGCGCTGATCAGCGGAACGTCGCCGCTAAGAATCACGACCGGCTGACCTTGGGGCAGCGCGTCGATCGCCGCGGCTACAGCTCCGGCGGTGCCGTCGGCCTGAGGCTGGACGACCAATTCAACGTCGTCTCCGAGCAAGCCGTCAAGTGGGCGAGCTGGAGCGTCAACCACGATCAGTTTCGTGCACCCTGCCTCGCGCGCAGCGAGAAGTGTCCATTCGATCAGAGAGCGCCCGCAGAGGTCGTGCAGAACCTTCGGGGTACGCGAACGCATACGTGTCCCCTGACCGGCGGCCAAAATGACGGCTGTGTGAGCGGACACGTCCCCATCGTAGAGCGCATCGGCCTTCAGCGCACGTTCGGGCGAACACCTGCAACGAAGCTGAGCTGGGGGGCAGGGATTCGAACCCCGACTAACGGCGCCAAAGGCCGTTGTGCTGCCGTTACACCACCCCCCAATGGGATCCACCGGATGATAAGCGCTGGCCGCCGATTACGGCGCTGAAGCCGCTTAGCGTGGCTTCGATACGCGGCCAGCGCTGAGTCCCGGCTCGGCGGCCGGCCCACCGCGCCGCGGAATTCCGAGCACGCGCATCGCCTTGAGCCCAAGGCTTAGCTTCTCCCGCCCATCGCTTGAGCCGACGTCATGGCCGCAGAGATCGCGGACCCGCTCGAGTCGGTAGCGGACGGTGTGCCGGTGAGTGAAGAGTCGCTGCGCGGTACCGGCAACATTGCCGTCGGCCTCGAGAAACGTTTCGACCGTTAGCACCAAGTCGGTCTCGTATTGCTCGTCATAGGCGACCAGCGGTTCGACCGTCTCGGCGTAGAACCGCTGCAGCTCATCTGGGTTGTCTGCCATCGCCGAGAGCAACAACCTGTAGGCACCGGTCTGCTCGAAGGCCAGCACCGGATGCTCGTCATCGCCCTCAGCAACGTTTACGGCTAGCAGCGCTTCGGCAGCCGCGCGATGCAGCTCAGCTGGGTCACCACATGGCCTACTGCGGCCGATCGTGACCGTGTGACCCGTCAGCCCCGAGAGCAGCTCGCCGCGGATTGCCTCAGCGACGCGCGCTGCGGCCGCGTCGTCACCGCTCGGCGCCAACACGACGACGTCGTCGCCGGGAAGTTCGCGCGGCGGCGTGAGCGCGCTCAGCGAATCTGCCACGACGCCGCAGGCCGCACGATCGACAAGCGACAACAATCGCGCGCGACGCCCCTCGCCGGCAGCTACATGTGCGTGTGCTCGGACGACGATCACGCTCGCGCCGTCGTCGAGGCTTGCGCCAAGTTCCGCTGCGCCCTCGGCTACCGCGGCGCCACCTTCAATTTCACGCGCGATCAAAGCGCGCAGGAAAATTTCAGCGGCCTCGGCGGAAGCTCGTGACGGAGCACGAACGCGCTCGACCTCAGAGCTGATCAAAGTTGCTACGAGGCGAAGTAGCGGCCGATCCAGCTCGCCGCGCGCGCGTAGCCGAAGCATTCCAACTGGCGCATCGCTAACGCGCAGCTCAACTACTTCAACCCCGCTGCCGTCTGCGAGAAGTGACGCCTCGTCAGAGGACGAGCGCGCCGCTACCGCGAGCACGTGGCCGGCTCGATCGCTAACTGCGAGGCTGGCCTCCAGCGTGCGAGCTGCGGCCCTCACGACCTCCGGCAGCCCGGCACCAGACTCGACCGCGTCGGTGATCGCGTCGAGCGCCTCAAGGTCTAGCGGAGCCGACGTCCGGTGGGCCGAAGTGGACATCAGGTGATTCTACGCGCGCCGCGCGGCTAGGCAGAGAACCGATCCCAGAACCAGATCACGACGGCCCCGAGCCCAACTCCAACGACGATGAAGGCAGCCACTGCATAGAGCGAGAGAAAGACGCTGGAGAGCCGCTGCCACAGCCTGTCGTAGGACCGCCAAGCCGGTACCGCCATCAGCCCGATCCAAGCGGCGACACCGAATACGACGCTGGAGCCGCCGATGAGAAGAATGATCGATTCGTTATTCATTGGGCTTCGGCTCGGAAGTATCGCGCACGACCTTGACGAGTAGGGCAATGATCGCCATTAGAGCGAAGCAGGCCATCGCGACTCCCCCGCCGCCGAGCGTGTCCGAAAGCCAGTGAACCTGAAGATAAATTCGCGTTGCGCCGACCAGAACCGGGATCACGAAGGCGACGCCAACGATCCACCATTTGCCCTTAAGCGCCGGGACAAGGCGGACTGCGACAGCCACCAGCACGACCCAGGCAACCGCATACGCAGTGTGGCCCGAGGGGTAGGACGATCCGCTCACGTGGATCAACGCTCCCGGCGGGCGCGGGCGATCGAGCACGTTCTTGCCTAGTTCCACCGCACCGATCGTCAGCAGCATCCCCACTCCGAGTACGAACGCTTCAAGCAGGTGGCGGCGGACCAGCAGCGCGATCGTCACTGCGGCGACGAGGGTGTACATCAGCAGCGGCGCACCGAGCGTCGTCAGGACCTTGGCGACCGTTGCGGCGGCCGGGTTGTAGAGGTCAACCGACCAGCCTTGGACCTGCTTGTCGATTGCGCCGTATCCACGATCGGCGATCACAATCCAATAGCCGAAGTAAGCAAAAGTGCCAACGGCAACGAAGGTCAGCAGCGTGGTCAGGTCGAGGCCGGTGGTACCGGGCGTGATCCGCGCAACAAAGAACCGCAGCGGACCCTGAGCCCAGCGCACGATCGGCTGGAGGAAGCGAAGCCCCGGGCGATCGACTGCCGCCAACATTCGGTGCTCAAGCGCGTGGCGGTTTTCTTCATTGCTGAGATGTCGCACGATCCAGACAGCACCGACGATCACGCTGATTACGATCCCGACGCCCAGCGCGCCCTCTTTTGCGATCTTCAAGACTGCTCCGAAGCTCTGCCAGAAGACGTAGCCGAGCATGATGAAGGCTGTCGACCAGAGGCCGGCGCCGAGAATGTCGTAAGGCAGGAACTGGCGCATCGGCATCCGGCTGGAACCGGCTAGGAATGGCGCGACGGCGCGGACGATGCCGACAAAGCGACCGAGGAAGATCGTTTTCCCTCCGTGCTTCTCGAAGAACTTCTCAACCATCGCTAGCCGCTCGGCAGTCATGCCAAACCGAGGGCCATGTTTAACGATGAACTCGCGGCCGAGCCTGCGGCCGAGTTCGTAGCTGACAAGGTCGCCTAGCGTCGCCGCGATCCAAACGATCCCGATCAGCGTGACAACCGAAATGACGCCCTGCCCGGCCACCACTCCGCCAACGACCATCGCGGTCTCTCCTGGGGCGATTAGCCCGACGAAGGCCCCA
>CAIJLJ010000127.1 GCA_903821395.1 uncultured Solirubrobacterales bacterium
AAATGTGGGAGGCCGACGCCGAGGCGCTCAACTACCACAGCTCCGGCTACATCGCGCTCGGGCCCGAGTCGCAGCGCAGCGACCTTGAAGAGGTCTTCGAGCGCCAGCAGCGGATCGGCTACGACTCTGAGCTGCACACCGGCGAGGCCGAGGTGATGGCGCACATGAAGACGCTCTACCCCGACTGGCGCGCGCCTGGCCTAACTGTCTGCCTGCACGAGCACGTCGGTGGATTCGCCTTCAACATGGAATCGATGCACGGCCTCGCCGACCTTGGCCGCAACGCCGGCGCCTCGATCATCGAGGGAGTCGAAGTAACAGGCTTTGTCCGCGACGGCTCCGGCGCTGTGACCAGCGTCCAGACGAGCGCCGGCGAGATTGCGATCGGCAAAGAGGTAGTCGTCGCCGTCGGCCCTTGGATCGCTGGAATGTGGGAGATGCTCGAGCTGCCGGACCGGCTCGACGTGCGCCAGCCCGATGGCTCGTTGGCGGAAGACCTGCCGATGTGGACCTACTGGTACCTCCAAGAGGGCGAGCTGGGCTTGCCGCCGGAGACGCTCGATACGGCGGCCGGGAAGCCATCGCCGGTACTTCACATCGATAGCGACGCGCCGCTCCACGATGACGACGGCGTTCTGATCACCGACGAGCCTTGGGGCGTCTACTTCAAGCCCGACCGCACCAGCGTGCAGGGCGGCGCCGCTCCGCTACAGCTCGGTAATGAGTTCGAGGTTGATCCGTACCCAACCGGCACAGTTGACGATGACTTCGGACACATGTGGTCGGCTTCGCTCTCGCACTGCCTGGAGCGCTTCGAGGGAACAAGCTCGAAGTTCATCGACACTCGCTCCGGCGGCGTTGGCGCCTTCACGGTTGACAACTTCCCCGTCTTCGACCGGATGGCACCGAATGTCTTTGTTGCCGCCGACTCGAACCACGGCTACAAGATGCTTGCCGTGGGCCGCGAGATCGCCCGCGTTCTGACCGGCGAGCATTCCTCGCTGCTGGCTCCGTTCAGCTACGAGCGCTTCGCAACCGGCGATCTGCACCCGGTATCGAACAGCCCTTACCCCTGGAGCTGATCTAGGCGCTGCTGCCAAACCGGTGCGCGCACTGCCGCGCCGGCAGGCAGCCCGTCCCCGACCCACTCGCTGACGGCGCGGATGCCGTGGAGTGAGCCAACAAACCAAACCTCGCTGCCGGCCAGTTCGGTTGGCGTCGGCAGCGCGTAGCGAACCTCAACGCCTTCCTCAGCGGCGATCTCAAGCAGCACACGGCGCGTTATTCCAGGCAGGGCCGGTGCGTCGTCTGGGACGGCGCAGAGCACCTCCCCTTCCCACCACAGCAGGCTTGAGTAGGCCCCTTCGATCAGGTGGCCTTGCCCATCGCTGAGCACGGCCTCGCCTGCTCCCTGCTCACGCGCCCGCGCACGAAGCTCTCCGAGCAGCTCTAGCTCCGGCCCTTTGCGGCGCGGAAGCTGTCGCGGATCTGGCTCCGGCATTAGCCAGGCAACGACCGTCTCCTCGCGCGCCGGGGCAGGGCGCAGCGCCAGCGTCAACTCGCCGCCGCTGAGTAGGTCAACTCGAGGGAACCAGCGACCGCTTGTTGGCAGCGCAGCGTTCAGGCCATCCCATGCCTGCCTCACTTGGACGGGGTCGGCGGCAAGCTCTGCTGCGCCGCTCAGGAATCGTTCACGATGGAGATCGAGCCGTATCGTGCGGCCCTCGTCAAGCAGCCACGAATCAGCGAGCGCCACCCCACCCTGAGGCTCCTCCCCTGCGACCCAGCAAGCCGCGGCAGGATCCCAGATGAAGCGATCGCTCACGACGATGCGAGCGAAGCGCTCTGCCTAATCGTGCCGCCGGCTGCCTCGACCAGCGGCCGCGTCTTCAGCAACATCTCCTCGTACTCAGCCTCGGGATCGGAGGCCGCGACGATCGCGCCGCCGGAGCCGATTGACGCGCCGCTAGGCGTCGCGACGATCGTGCGGATCACGACGCTGAGATCGGCGCTGCCGTTGACCGAGAGATAACCAAGTGCGCCCGAGTAGATGCCGCGCGGCCGATCCTCGAGCCGGTCGATAATCTCAAGTGTTCGCAGCTTCGGTGCGCCGGTCATCGAGCCGGCCGGGAAACAGGCGCAAACCGCGTCGAGTGCTGTGCTTCCGTCGCGCAGCTGGCCGCGGATGATCGAGACCAACTGGTGAACGGTCGCGTAGCGCTCTACGACCATCAGCGCGGTGACGTGAACGCTGCCGAGTTGGCAGACGCGGCCGAGGTCGTTGCGAACAAGGTCGGCGATCATCAGGTTCTCGGCGCGCGACTTCTCATCGGCCTGAAGCGCCTCGGCGCGGCGGGCATCCTCGGCTGGATCAGCGCTCCGCTCGGAGGTTCCCTTGATCGGCTTCGATTCGACGACCCCATCCGCTGCGACGCTAAGGAAGCGTTCCGGCGACGAGCTAAGTACCGACAGCTCACCGAAGCGCAGCAGCGCCGCGTAGGGCGCCGGGTTCGCAGCGCGCAGGCGCCTGTAGGTCGGGAGTGGATCGATCGCGTTCAGGCTGGTGAGCTCGGTCGTAAGGCAGACCTCGTAGCTCTCGCCCTCGTGGATCAAGCGGCGCGATTCGGCGATTCGCTCAAGGTACGCCGCGCGATCCTCACGCGCAGTGAAGATCGAGCTGCCCTGAGCCGGCGGCACCGGCCCGGCGACCTGTGATGCAAGCTCACGCAGCGCTTCTGTAGTGCTCTTTAGCCACAGCTCTGCCACCTCGGCCCCATCGCCATCGGCCAGTGCCAACAGGTGTACGCGGCGCTCGTGGTGATCAAAGGCGATCACGCGGTCACAGAACAGCAGGCCCGCATCTGGCAGCGACGAGCTGTGCGTCTCTGTCGCGCCGCACTCTGCGCCGAGCTCGTAGCCGAGGTAGCCAGCGAAGCCACCGATAAAGCCGAACGGAAGTTTTGGACCCTCTGCCCTGAGCCGCTCCAGCTCGCCTGCGCAGTAGTCGAAGATCGAACTCTGGTGCTCAGCGACGCTCCCATCGCTTCGCTCTACGCGCACAACCTGGGCGGCGCTGTCGGCGCTGACGATCTGACCGAGCGGGCCATCAGGCGCTGCGATGAACGAGAAGCGCGCGAGGCCAGGCTCGGCGCGGGCGCTGTCGAGCCATATAGCGTGTTCGCGGTCGCCGTAACGCTGCTCGAAGACCACCTCAGGCTCGCACCACTCGCCAAGACGCAGGTGGTGGACGCCAATGCTGGCGGCCTTCTGTGGCGTCGGCGACGGCGATGACGCTGACGGCGACGGCGGACTTGGAAGCGGCCGCTCGATGCGTTCCAGCGAAAGCCTGCGGAAGTTCTCGATCAGCTGGCGACCATCCTCGGTGCAGACCGACTCCGGATGGAACTGCACGCCCCAGAGCGGGCGCTCGCGGTGCTCGAGGCCCATCACGACGCCGCCGCGGCTGCGCGCAATCACGCGAAGCTGCTCAGGTACCGCGCTAACGACCAGTGAGTGATAGCGGACCGCCATAAATGGCTGCGGCAGCCCCTCGAAGAGGCCTTCTTGTTCGTGCTGAACCGCGCTCAGGCGACCATGGAAGAGCTCGCGCGCGTAGTCGATTGTGCCGCCACAGACGTGTGCCAGCGCTTGGTGGCCAAGGCAGACGCCGAGAACTGGGATCCCCGATTGGTCGAGCGCCGCAAGTGAGATACCCACGTCCCGCGCTCGCTCTGGGCGCCCCGGGCCGGGTGAGATAACTACGTTGTCGAACGCTTCGCTGGCAACTAGATCGCCCCAGCTCGCTTCGTCATTGCGAACGACGAGCGGCTCTACCCCATTGACCTCGCCCAGCAGGTGGAAGAGGTTGTAGGTGTAGGAGTCGTAGTTGTCGATCAGCAGCGTGCGCATCAGTGGCCGCGGCGGGCGTTGGCCGCAGGCCAAGCCTAACGGGATCGCTACTTGTGGCGCAGGGCGTTGCCAACCTCGGTCGCGACCCGCTCACCGGAGCGCACTGCGCCGTCCATGTAACCGGTCCAGTAGTCGGAGGTTTCTGTTCCAGCGAAGTGGACTCTGCCGACTGCCGTGCGTAGATACTTGCCGTACTTCGCCATCACACCAGGGTTGGTGTGTGAGACAGGACAGCCGCCCGACCACTGCTGATCATTGTCCCAGTCGCGCTCAAAGTAATCGATCGGCGCGAGCGCCTTGGGGCCGAAAAGGGCAGCAAAGCTGCTGAGCATCGCGGTCTTACGATCGGCAGCGCTGAGCTTCTGCCAATTCTTCTCTGCTGAGCCGCCAACGAATGCGAAGAGCACTCCGGGGCCCCCGTCGGGCGGGGAGTTGTCGAATGTCACGCTGCCAACCGGAAGGTCGCTCACCGACTGACCGGTGAGACCATCATCCCGCCAGAACGGCGTCTGATAGATGGCCTCTGCCTTCGTCAGGTTGCCGGGGGTCATTCCCTTGAGTAAGCCAATCTTGCCGGCAGGCAGGCTCGGCGAGTACTTGATCTTGGCCGCCAGCGCTGGAGGCGTCGTGACAATTACGCGCTTAGCGTCAACCGTGACGCCATCGGCAATCACGCGCACGCCGCTCGACGTCTGGCTAATCCGCCGCACCGGTGCGCTGCCGATCACGCGAACACCCTTGCCACCTGGCCCTTTACGGCTCCACCCGAGCCGGTCGGCAACACGAATGCTGACTAGCTGCGAACCGCCAACGAACCGGTCCTGCTGCGCGCCACCTTCCACGCTTATTAGGCGACCGAAGCTGCCTGCCGTCTTGCTGTCACCGGCGGAGGCGATGTAGAACAGCACGTAAAGCATCGAGAGCTGCGCGCCATCTACGCCCCAGACCGAGTTGACCGCCGCCTCGAAGACTCTGCGCGCGTCGGTCTGCGGAATGTTGGCTGTCATCCAGTCGCCGAGCGTCTCCCTGTCGAGTGCTGCGGCGTTGGGCGCCGTCCACGGAGCTTTGACCGGAACAGACTTGGCAAGCTCATCGAGCGCGAACCCTTTAACGATCGCAGCGGCGATGTCGGGCTTCTCCGGCAACCCGGGAACAGCCGGGTAGAACGAGCGCTCGCCGTCAGCAATCAGAACGTTGACGCCGGTGTTATAGACCGGGAAAGTCTTAACGCCGACCTCTTTGGCGAGGGCCAAGATGCGATCCTGGGTCGGGCCGACGTATTCGCCACCAACCTCCGTTATCTCGGAGCCACTGATCGGCGTGTTGAGCGTGCGGCCACCGACGCGGTCGCGCGCTTCGAGGACAATCACGCTACGGCCGGCCGCTAGCAGCCGCCGAGCAGCGGTCAGTCCTGAGAGCCCGGCGCCGACGATCACGACGTCGGCGCTGCGCATCGTTGACTTCGCAGCGGCGAAACTCGGTGCTGCTTCAGCTGCCAAAACGACGGCACTCGCGGCTGCCGCTCCTAAGAAGGTGCGCCGATCAACGTTGCGATTACTGGCTTCTGCGCCCATCGTCCAAGAGTAACCCCGATCGCCCTTCCATGCGCCATCTGGCACATGGCCACCTCAATTAGGTGTATAAGGGGATCTCCAATCTAGGGGGAACAGGATGCAACGTAAGACCGGCCGTCAAGCTCGCCGCCGCACGATCGCAGTGACGATCGGCGCATTCGCGATCGTCGCTCTCGGCGCACCAGCAGTCAGCAGCGCCGGCCAGTGCGACAACTTCGACCAATCCGTATGCCTGCAGCCATGGCCGAATAACCAGTTCACGAAGAAGGACGCAACAACCCCGACAGGCCTCCGGCTCAACCTCCTTCGCTCGAGCATGCCTTCGAACATCAAGGGCGTTCACATCGACCCAACCGACATGAACCGTGCCGACGGCTTTAGCCCGGGCAGCTACGTCAGCGTTCGCATACCCGGGCTAGACACGCCGGCTGCGTTCAGCGCGAGCAACCTAGTCCCGCTCACCGACATGGCGCAGTTCGCGGCGAAGAGTGCGCCCGCCGTGATCATCGATGCTGCTACCGGCCAGAGGCAGCTGATCTGGACCGAACTGGACTCGCAGGCCGGCACCGCCGCGAACACTAACCTGCTGATTCGTCCAGGCAAGAACTTCCTCGAAGGCCACCGCTACATCGTTGCGCTGCGATCGCTGAAGTCGGCGAGCGGAGCAACACTTACGGCGCCTGCCTCGTTCCGCCTGTTCCGCGACAAGACGAGCGGCGGTGGCCCCCGCCGCGCAGTAATGGAAGACATCTTCAAGCGGCTCGCGAAGGCAAAGATCGCGCGCAAGGATCTCTACCTCGCATGGGACTTCACCGTAGCTAGCGAGAAGTCACTGAGCGCGCGGGTGCTGAAGATTCGCAACGACGCGTTCGCAAAACTCGGCGACAAGAATCTTTCCGACAACAAGATCCAGGGCAGCTCGCCGAAGTGGAAGATCACCGAGGTCGTCGATTACACCGAAGCCCAAGATCCAAACAGGATGAGGCGGATCAGCGGCACATTCACTGTCCCTTGTTATCTGAACCAGGCAGGATGCCCGGCCGGCGCGCACTTCACGCTCGGCAAGGATGGGCTCCCAGTCCAGACGCCAGGCAACACGATGGAGGCGCGGTTCCTCTGCAACATTCCGCGCTCGGCGAAGCAGAACGGCGTTGTAACGGCGATGGAACCAACGATGTACGGCCACGGGCTGCTCGGTCAGTACACCGAAGCGAACTCGCTGAACGTGCGCCAGTTCGGTAACGAAAATCGGATGATCGTTTGCGCCACGGACTGGAGCGGGATGGCGGAGGACGACGTTCCTAACGCCGTCAAGATCCTCCAGGATCTCTCGCACATGAATGAGCTTGCTGACCGCGATCAGCAAGGGTTCCTCAACTTCATGTACTTGGGCCGGCTACTCGCCCACAGCAACGGACTAACAACCGATCCGAATTTTCAGGTTGACGGCGTCTCCACACTGAAGCCCGGCTACGTCACCTACTACGGCAACAGCCAAGGCGGGATCATGGGCGGCGCACTGACAGCCCTCTCCCCCGACGTCACACGATCGGTTCTCTACGTGCCGGCGATGAACTACTCAACGCTGCTCACCCGCAGCGTTGACTTCGACGAGTTCGCTCAGTTCCTTTACCTCAGCTACACGAAGCCGGCTGAACATCCACTCGTATTCTCGCTGATGCAGCTGCTTTGGGATCGCGGCGAACCTGATGGCTATGCGCAGCACATGACCAACAACCCGCTGCCTGGCACCCCGGCGCATAAAACGATGATCGAGATGTCCTACGGCGATCACCAAGTCACGAACGCAGCCACTCAAGTTGAGGCGCGGACGATCGGCGCGAGCATCTACCGGCCGCTAGTCGGTGGTGTCGGTCGCAGCCCGGACGTGACGCCAGGCTATGGGATCCCAACGTTGGGCTCGCTCCCTCGTGATGGCAATGCAATGTTCGTCTGGGACATCGGCCCGCTGCGCACGATCGGCAGCACCGAGTTCGGAACCCCATTTGAACCGGTCACGAATACGCCGCCGCGACTTGGCGTCGACCCGCACGATCTTGTGATCGAGAGTTCACCGTCGATCCGCCAGCAGATCGGTGACTACATCAAACAGGGCGGGAAGATTACAAACGTCTGCGGGGTCGATCCGTGCCGCGCGGCTGGCTGGACCGGACTTAACTAGGGCGCCGGTCCGGGCGGCGGCTTCGGCCAGTCGTATGCAATCTGAACCGGCGTTCCCGGCTTTGCGTACTGCGCTACGCGGAGCAGTGCGGCATTACTAATGCGGACGCAGCCGTGGGATGCAGCGCTGCCGAGCGGATCTGCCAGTAGCGACCCTGCGCGCCCATGGATAGCGATTCGCCCGGGGCCGCCGTCGTAGCTGTGGAGGACGTCGGAGAAGGCAGTCAAGTGGAGTGCAAACGGCCCGATATTTGCTCCAGGGCCAGAGTCTGCACGTTCGTAAATCGCAAATAGCCCGCGTGGAGTCGGCGTCGAGGGCTTACCGATCACTACGCGCGTGCGCAGCACCACGCGGCCGGCGCTTCGCAATATCAGGGCCCGAGCATTCAACGAGATCTCAACGCGCGTGGCAGTCGTGCCGAGCTCCGCATGTGTGCCGAGAATCCATCCAGACGAGCCATTCGGACGGATAGGAAGCATCACACGCAGCCAGAGACGGCCGACTGAGTCGCGCGCCGAGCCAACGATCAGGAGCACTGTCTGGCTGCCTGTCCACGACGTATCGGCCCGGGCCGTTGTGAAAGCTTTTGTGCCACCGGCGTGTGCGTAAACCGGAGCGTCGTCAATCAGGCTGGCGGTTGACGCCACGGTTAGCAGTGGTGGCAGCGGGCCAGCGCCGCTTGGCATTGCCGACGCGTTGGAGGCACAAACCAGCGACAACACCGCTGCCGCTAAGGCGGCGCCGCGAAGCTTGTTCATCCGGTGACGCCGCCGCCAGATGGCGCGAGCCGCGTCGTGCCGGTTACCGCGCTGACATTGGAGCCAGTTGCGGTCGCCTTAGGCAAGATCGTGCCGCCAGAGCGAACGGTTGCCAGATAGCTGACGATCCGGAAGCTTGAGCCTTGCGATATCGCCGATGAGATCGAAGGAGCGATATTGCCAAGCAGCCAGCAGACCGTTGCCCGTGCTCGATGGCCACCAGTCGATGCGCTCACGAATCCAAGCTGCGACGGCACCGGCGCGCAAACTCGGACCGTATTGGCAAACGCCTTGCCGAGGTTACGAACCTTGAAGCTGATCCGTACCTGCGAGCCCTTCGCCGGATAGGCATTCGATGTCGATGCCGTGATGCCAATCCGTGAACGATCGATCGTGACGCGACTATTGCTGCTGTCGGAGTTAGTTGGATCGCCGCTGGCGTGGACGTATGCGGAATTGGTGACCGTTCCACCAGGCACCATTAGCTTCAGCGTGACCGTCGCGCGGCTTCCGGTCTTGATCGTCCCAAAGCTGCAACTAAGACCGCTGCAATGGCCTTGGCTGGGATGGACCGAGATCAAGCTGTAGCTGCCCTTCGGAACATCACTGAGATTCACGTCTGCCGCAGTCTCGCTGCCTGAATTTGTCACCGTGACGAGATACGTTAGCGGCGCCGACGAGTGCGGCGCGGCAGTTATAAGACGCTTCGTAATCGAGAGGTAGGACCCGTTGGAGCCGCCGCTGACCTTCACGTTGGCGCTGGCGCTGTTGTTGGCACCGTTCTTGTCGCGCTGAGCCCCAGGAACGACTTCGGCGTTGTTGGTCATCGTCGAGTTCGGTTGGCTGCCGGATACTTTGGCCACGATCTGCACAACTGCGCTGCCGCCCGGAGCTACGTCGCTGAGCCGGCAGCTGACCTTTCGATCAACGATCTTGCAGCCGAGCGGATCTGATGAGTAGGCAGCCGTTGGCGTCATTCCTTGCGGCAGGTCGTCGACAATCTCCGCGCCGCTCGAGGTTGACGGGCCCGCATTCGACATCGTCAGCACGAAGTCGACCGATCCGCCTGGGCTAACCGTTGATGCCGAAGCAGTTTTCGTGAGTGAAAGCTCAGCTACCGGCGCGACTACGAGCGGCGTGATGTCGACGTTATTGCTAAGGACCGGGTCATCAACGCTGGTGCTGACCGAACCGGTCACGGTCTTCTGCGAGTTGTCAGCGGCGTCAGATGCTCGGACAGCGATCTTCGTGATCATTGACTCAGCATTGTCGATCGTGCCCAGCTTGCAGGTGACCTTCTGCCCAGCAATTGTGCAGCCGGCTGGCGCTGATACCGGGGTCAGCTGCGACGGGATTGTCGCCACGAGCTGCGAGTCGGCGGCTGGCGTAGGGCCGTTGTTGGTCGTCGTAAAAACAATCACGCCCTCGCCACCAGCCTCGATCTCAGATGGGCCGCCAACGCTTACGGCGAGGTCGGATGACGGCGTAACGGTGACCGTCGCTTCGTCAGAATTATTCGCTGGGTTGAGGTCATCGGTGAGCGATGAGACCTGAGCCAGATTGACCGACTTGCGGTCGGCTGCAGCAACGTTGGCAAGAGCGCTAGCGCCGATCGTCACGCTGCGCTGCACCGAGGCTGCGGTGCTGCCGGTCCACAGGCAGGAGATCTCGCTTCCCGTCTTTGTGCAGGTGCCGCCAGCTGATGGGGTCGCGACCGCGGCGGCGGCGTCGATCGCGGCCGGAAGGCTGTCGATCACCTGAACGTTGCTGGCCGAGCCTGGGCCGTTGTTAGTCGCCGTCAGCGTATAGGTGATTGGGTCGCCGGGGTTGGCAACCGAGCGCGATGCCGACTTCGTTAGCGACATGTCCGCCAGTGGGGCCACATTGACTGTGGCGGTGTCGGTTGGGGGGCTCGGCGTTATACCTGAACTTGTGTTCGCGGTCGCGGAGTTAGTCACCGTGGTACCAGCGATCGTGACCTGTGGCCGCGCCTGAAGCGTGATCTTCGCCTCGCCATTGACGGCGAGCGTGCCGAGCTGGCAGCTCACAGTCGTAGTACCGCTCGCGCCGGGCGCCGCGCTGCAGCTACCCGCGGCTGAATTTGCCGAGACAAACTCAAGTCCGGCCGGCAGCGTGTCCACGACCGTCGCGCCGGTTCCGACCGACGGGCCGGTGTTACGAACCAGCAGATTGAAGGTCGCCAGCGAGCCAACGCTTACCGAGCTTTCCTCTACCGACTTGTTGAGCACCAGCGTTGCCAGCGGCGCCGAAGGGACGCCCGTGGTTGAGACGTCGTTGAGCAGCGCCGGGCTGTTGGCGTCGGTCGGCTGACCGCCTCCCGAAACGCTGCCGGTGTTAAGAACGGATGAGCCCGGCGTGTAGCTGGATACGACCGTTATCGGTGGGTATGACGCACCCGGCGCCAGCACGTCGCTGCGGGTACAAGGCGAATGCGAGCTTGGGCAGGTCCAGCCACTGCCGGACATCGTGTACACACCGGTAAATCCGCCATCGCTGAAATCGCCGACCGTAACCGTGCCGACCGTCGGCAGCGTCCCCTGGTTGGTGACAGTGAGGTTGAAGGTGTAGTCCCCGCCCACCGAGCTGCTGATCGTCTTGATGATCCCTGGATCGGGGTAGGCGACGGTGGTCTCGGCGGAGGCGACGGTCGAAATCGGTAGTCCAAGATCAGGTGAAACGAAGTTCAGCGTGCCGGTGTTGGTGATCACTTCCCCAAGCGAGCGGTCGGCGTTGATCGTCGCGTCGAAAGTTACTGTCGCCGACGCGCCGGGGGCGAGCGTGCCGCCGTCGGTTGAGTTTGCCCCGCTACCGAGCCGTGCTGTGATTGTGCCGGCAACATTGCTCGCATTGCCGGTGCCGGCCGAGACAGTTGGCCCCGCGCTTAGAACGACCGCGCTTGGTATCGGATCGCTTAGCTGGACGTTGGTTGCGTTCGCTGCGCCGTTGTTGGTCGCGGTCATTGTGTAGCGAATCGTGGCGCCCGGTTTTGCGTCGCCGCCGCCGACAATTGCCGCGCTCTTGGTCAGAGCGACGTTTGGGGAGAAAAGCTCGGTCGCGAAGGTAACGGCCTGTGGCAGATAGGTGTCACCGGTCGTTTTGGCCTTCAGGATCGCCGTCGTAGCGTTGTTGCCAAGGATCCCGTCGGCGGCAAAGAAGCTCGAGTCGTAGCCGAGCTGATTCTTCCAATCCGGACTCTTCGTTGTAACGAGCGAGCCAAGATTGGCGATCGTTGAGTTCTCGGTGTTGTTGTCAGGGTGGACGGCATCAACTAGGCGCTGGTCGTTGAGCGTCAAGTAATCGCCGGTTACACCGGCGTCCCCCTCGTAAGCGGCGACGCCAACTTCGGTCTTGACGGCGCCGCTCGATGGCGTCTTAAAACCGCTCAGCGGAATTTCTACGAGCGCCTGGCCAGCGACCTTCAGGAATCCGTCCGAGACGGTGAGATTGCGGAGCGGCTCGTCGGCATCGGCGTAGGCGACGACCAGGGTCCACCCGGCGCCTCGGTTACCGCCGGTTCCGGCCTGGACGTTGGCAACGGTGTAGCTACCGGGTCCGGCGGCGCGGACGAGCGATGTCACATCCGCGAACGCTCCGTACTCCTTCGTCGTTGTTTGGTCAACGCTGCTCGCAGTTACCGCGGTCGACGTGGATGCGCCCGGCACAGTGAAGAGCACTTGACCGATCGCCCCGGCGTTGGGAGCTGCCGTTGGCGCGCCAACGAATCCGTTGGTTCCCTTGATCACATCACCGCGGCTGGTATCGCCGGTCCAGTAGAGACCTGCGAAGAGGACCTCGTAGCCGCTTGGCAGCGCAAGGTCTGCGCGAGAGGAGTTAAAGGTCGAAGGATCGCTGTCAACGTCAAGCATCCGCATGTCAAAGCTGTTGTTGTTACGCGCGTTGGTTCCGGCACGAGCCTGGTTGCATTGCGTGTTGAGGCTCGCGTCAACGGTGTCGCTCGGGCACTGCATCGACGTGTTCGCGGCACTCGTGATCTGACCATTTACGTTTGTCGAGTAACGCAGCGCGAACGGCCGCTCTGCAGCGCTTGCGGCGGCCAGCGGGATCAGCGCGGAGATCACTGCTGTCATGAAAAGGATTCGCCTGAGCATTGAGTTGGCAACAATAACTTATTGGCGCTTGTTCGGACGCAGTAACGCGCTCGAAAAAGACCTCATGCCTGATCACTATTCTGAGCCGATGAGCTCGCTCGACCCCGCCCTGGTTCACGCGCTCAACGCGCGCCTCGTAAATTACGCCGAGATTGGCAGCACCCCGGCCGACCACGCGCTCGTTCAGATCTCAACGATCGCCGCAGTTCTGGACCGCAAATACGACGGCGACGCGACGATCGGCGAGCTTCTCAAAGCTGGCGACCTCGGGGTAGGCACGCTTAACGGGCTCGATGGTGAGCTGATAATTGTGGATGGCGAGGCATGGCAGGCGCCCGCTAAAGGGCCGGTGCGCCGCGTCGGCGATGAGGAGCAGACGCCGTTCGCCGTAGTGACGCGCTTCATCACCGACGAGATCGTTGAGATCGACGCCCCGCTAAACCATGCGGCACTGATCGAGCTGATGGAGCAACACGCGCCGCCCGAGAGCGGCTGCGACGCGGTTCGCATCGATGGCAGCTTCCCGACGCTTCATCTGCGCACGGTTGACGCACAGACGAAGCCCTACCCGCCGTTCGAACAGATCGTCGCCAATCAGACGGAGTGGCACTACGAGAACCTGCGCGGCACGCTGGTTGGCTTTCGCTTCCCCCACGCCGCCGACTCGGTCGAGATGGCCGGCCATCACCTGCACTTCATTAGCGACGACCGCAGCAAGGCTGGGCACGTTCTCGAATGCTCGGCCGGCCCGGCAACACTACGAGTTGAGAGCGTCGGCGCGATGCGGCTAGAGCTGCCGCCCGGCGTCGAACTTCCAGGCCCGGACGACCGGCCAACTGAGCAGCACCTAAGGGAGATCGAAGGCGGTTAGCCCCCAACACGTCCCCAGAACGCCGAAGCGCCCCGCTACGACCCCGCGTGGTGCGGGCGTAGCGGGGCGCGCCGAGCGCATCGCCGTCACCGAAGTGGCGGCTGCGCTTGGATCAGCTGGCAGGACCCGTGTACGTTGGGTCACCTGTCTCAGGCGTATCGACTGTCGGACGCGGCATCAAAGGCATCGTCCGCGGCTTGTTCTTCTTGCCCTTGCAGCCGGCTGGCTGTCCAAGGCTGAACGGGCCAGAGATGGCAACTGGGTTGGAGCCGGTCCCTGGAGTCTTGACGACGGTCAGGATTGGCTCAATCCGTGCAGGCTTGCAGAGCGGCTGATCAATCTCGAATGTCCCCGTGATGATCCCTTGCGTCTCGCTGTACTTGCCTACGCAGTTAACGGCGTTGCCTGGTAGGTCACCGTTGCAGGAGAACGAATCGGCAGCGACTGGGCTGCCGTCGGCGTACTGCGGGAAGACCTCGGTGTCCATGACCTGAACCTGGTGGGCGCTGACGAAGAGCGAGAAACCGCTGATCGCTTGGTCACACCGAATTCGGTACTGAACGGGATACAGGTCAGGGTTAACTGGATCTGGTTCGCCAGCCTGGATAAAGCCCTTGCATCCAGTCTGGTTGAGGTTGACGTCTGCGCGAGAGCTCTGCGTGCCAAGTGAGCTAATCAGCGCGAAGGTGCCAGCGACGAGCACGGCCAAAGCCACACCAATCACAAACAGTCGACGCGAGTTAAGACTTTCGATCTTCAAGAGAACCTCCGTGTATTAGATGGCCGCGCCGAATGCCCAGCCTTTGACAGGTACTGGGCATGAGTGTGAACGGGTTAGGCCATGCCCGTGTAAACGGAGCGTTGTCTGCGCGTAAAGGTCTTGTGACCGAAGAACTTCAGCGCCGCGGCTTAATTGTTGCCCGGCGCGGGCGCGTTTGCGAACACTTTGGTGCCGAACGGCTTGACTGCAGAGCCAGCCGACTTACCGAGCGGGTCGAGCTTAAATGCGACCTCCACGGTCTTAAGTAGCGAGTAATGATCGTAGGCGGTCGAAACAGTCCCTCCCGCGGCCGCGTACGGTGAAATAACTAGCGCACCGAGGTTCGCCTTAGCATCGGTTGGCGAAGCGGCAGCGTGGTCACTCGTTATCACGATCATGCCACCGTCCGCGTAAGCGTCGGAGCCCGTGATCGCGGGAACGATCTGCTTGAGCCACTCGTCGGCAGCGGCCACTCCCGCGGGCGCATCTGGCACACAGCTGGTGGGGCTGCCGTCGTGACAAGCATCCGGGACAACCATCGAGTAGGAAGGCGTGTCCTCAAGCTTTTTCAGATCGGGCACCAAGCGATCCAGGCCGACCACCCCGCTGCCGCAGTCCGGGGACTCGGTGATCGAGCGGAAGTAAACGAAGGGGTCGCGCCAAGTCATGTAACCGTCGCCCGGCCGCGGGGTCGCAAACTGGTCGGCCTTGCCGGGGTCGGGGTGGCGGCAGCTAGTTACTCCACTCGCGGGATCATTCCCGATTGATTCGAAGTAGCCCTTCCAGACGAGGCCGGCGCCCGTTAGCTGGTCCGGCAGGGTCTTCGTTTTGGCTGGATATCGACAGCCATCGCCAGAAACTAGACCTGTTTTAGAGTCGATCTTGGGCTTGACAAAATCACTGAAGACCGGGCAGTTGAGATCCGTTGAGTGGTTTGGCGCCTGACCGCTGACCAGCGCGATCGAGTTCGGCAGCCCCGCCGCTGAGACGGCGCGGTAGTTCGTGAGAAGAGTTCCCTTCGCCCGCAGTTCACCACCGAGGTAGGTGCTCTGCGCGGTCTTCGCGAGCGCCTTACGACGGCCTACCCGAGCAGTCGAAGCTCCGTAGAGGTCGTTGTAACTAGGCCCTGAAAGCGTAATTACCCAGACATGCTTCAGTGGCGCCGCGGAGGTAACGGTCGGGGTGGTCGGGGTCTTTTTCCCGCCTCCCCCGCCACTGCCCCCACCGCCGCCACTGATCGGCGTGGTCGCTGATGTTCCAAAGGAGCCACTGGCGAGAGCTGCCGAAGAAGTGTCGACCGATGGCGATACCGCGCCGCCGATCGTGTCGCCGCCAAGCGATGGCGCTGCTGGCGAAGATGATGACGAGCCCGGCGCCTGCGCGAGTAGCGCTTGCCCACCTGCGACCGAGGCACTCGTGCTCGACGCCTTCGGACCGGCCACGACGCCGAGAACGACGCCGACGACCATTACCCCCATCACTGCCGCCGCGAGGACGCGCGGGCCGCCGAAGTCGACGCCCTCGAGCGGGAAGCCCTCCCAGCCCGACGCAGCCGGCTCTGGCGTAAGAGCTTCCTCGTTCTCATCGATGAGCGCGGCAGCGGCTAGAGGCTCGGCCAGCGGTGCCCGGGCAGCTTCAAGCGGGTCTAGCCGTGCGTCGCCGCGGCGCTCGCCGCAGCCAAGGCAGTAGCGTTGATTCCCGGCCATAGGAACGCCGCAGTGCGGGCACGGGCTGCCGTGCGCAGCCAGTGACTGGCTAAATGGCGGCTCTGCTGGATTGAACTCCATCGCTTGAGATTGTGGGGCGATTCGCCCTTATTGGTGTGAACAGCCGGTTATCCGGGCGCGGGCGCTGCAATCCAGCCAATTGCTCCGTTCACCGCATCTTCACCGCCAACACACCAGCAGTTCACATCATTAGGCAGGTCGAAGCGCACAATCCTGCGGCAAGTCCATTTAGGGCCTCGGCACAAAGTCGTTGCCAACTGATGAAAACGAAAGGAATCACCTCTATGTCAAGTGTTCGCCTCCTCCGCGTGAGCGTCGCACTGGCTGTCGTTGGTGCGATCGCCATCCCGGCGAGCGCCTCAGCTATGCCGGTCGTAACGATGAGCGGTTCGACCTCGGTCGCCCCACTCGCCTCACTGCTCGCACGTGCCTACCTCAAGAGCAACCCGAATGCAGTCAAGTTCAAGCTAGCCCAGGGCGGCTCCGACGTGGGAATTGCCGATGTGGCTGCTGGCCGCGTCTCGATCGGTAACGCGTCTCGCGATCCTAAGTCAAGCGACCCGGGTGGAATCTTCTTCAACAAGATTGCCAAGGACGGAATTTGCGTCATCACCAACCCAGGCAACCCGGTTGCAAACCTCTCGCAGGCACAGGTCAAAGCGATCTTCGGTGGCCAGGTACGCGACTGGAGCGATGTCGCGGGATCGAACATCAGCGGAGCAATCGACGTAGTCGTGCGCACCGCCGCTTCCGGAACACAGGACGCATTCCAGAAGATCTTCCTCGGCACGACGTCAGTAACTGGCGCCGCGTCACAGAAGTCTTCGAACGGCCTGATCCAGAACGCTGTCCACACCGACAAGAACGCAGTTGGTTACGTGTCGCTGGACTTCGTGACAGGAACCAACGCGGCTGCCTACAACGGCGTTGCGTGCAACCTGCGTAACGCGAAGTCCGGCGAGTACGGCGGCGTGCGTAACTTCTGGATGGTGACGCGCGGCAAGCCAGCAGCCTCGAGCCAGACGGCCAAGTTCATCGCTTGGGTTCAGAACTCGAGCGCAGCTCAGAAGATTGTCGGAACTCACTGGGTTCCGCTTCAGTAGTGCTGGACCGGCTCAGAGAGCCGTGGACGGACAGGCGCGCCGGGCTATTGCTCGGCGCGCTTGCTTGTTCCGTCTTGGCGATCATCGTTTTCATGATCGCCTTCGTCGCCGTAAAGGCGTGGCCGTCGTTCTCGCATAACGGCCTCTCATGGTTTTCGTCGAAGGGCAACGTTGACCAGCAGCTAGACGCGATGGTCAATTCGGGGCCAAACCCCGGCACCGCTGACTACCAGCTAGGAGCTTGGCCGCTGATCTACGCGACCTTGCTGACGACCGGCTTCGCCACCTTCTTTGGGCTGATCTTCTCGCTCTTCTCAGCCATCTTCATCGTCGAGTTCGCGCCAGAGCCGATCCGCCGGCTGATCGTGCCGATCGTACGCCTGCTGGCAGCGATCCCGTCAGTCGTCTACGGACTGATCGGGATTCTCGTGCTCGCACCGTTCGTGGGCGACTCAATCATCTCGGCTCAGCAGAAAAGCTCGGTCCAGTTCGTGATCCCACTTTCGGGTACCGGGCTACTGGTCGCCTCATTGGTGCTGACCGTGATGATCACGCCGATCATGATCGCGATCACCGTTGATGGGCTGCATTCGATCCCGCGGGCCTGGAAGGAGGGCGCGCTAGCACTCGGCGTTAACCGCTGGCGCGCTATGTGGACGGTCACCGTTCGTGCCGCTCGACCAGCAATCATCGCCGGCGCGGTGCTAGCAACGGCGCGTGCGCTCGGCGAGGCGATCATGATCTCGATGGTCGCGGGTTCGAAGGGCTTCTCGCCCAACCCACTCGATGGCGTGACCTTCCTGTTCGAGCCGATCAGGACGCTCGCGGCAACGGTCGTCGAGGACGCAGAGTCTGTAAACGCTCCGGCGATGCAGGCCAGCCTGTACGCGATGGCGCTGGTGCTGCTTGTTGGGGCGTTCTTCCTCTCGCTCGGCAGCTGGATCGCCAAACAGCCACTGAAGAAGTACGGGACACGATCCTGATGAGCGTCCCGACGCGCCCACAAGGAGCGCCTACTCCACTCCCGCCGCTGCCCCTACCCCGCTCGCCCGGAAGCCAACGCGGTAAGTCGCCGAAGAAGAAGCGCGTCAACGAGTCTGTGCGGACGTGGCGGACAACCGACCGGATTGGCTACGGAATGATGTGGGCGGCTGGCCTGCTGCTCTGCGCCATCGGGATTGGAATCCTCGCCTTCATGGCGTTTAAGGGCCTCCAGTACCTTCGGCCTGATCTGATCTTTACCCACCCCACGCCCGAGGTTGACCAATCGAAGTCCGGCGGCTTCCTTGATCCGCTGATCGGCACAGTGCTGATCACGCTGATCGGGATCACGGTCGCGACACCGATTGCAGTCGGCGCGGCGACATGGATCGTTGAGTACGGCCGCCCGACATGGCTCGCGCGGCTGATCGACTCAGGGATCGAGATCATCGCTGGCACCCCCGACATCGTGATTGCCCTGTTCGGCCTCGTCCTCTTCCAGCAGGGGATCTTCGGCTGGATGTCGTTCACTGCTGCCGGCGGCGCAGTATTCGGTCGCTCGTTCCTCACCGCTGGCGCGATGATGTCGCTGATCGCGCTGCCGATGGTCTTCGCCGCCACCCGCGAGGGGCTGCAGTCAATTCCTGCACACGTGCGCGAAGCTTCATACGCGCTCGGGAAGACAAAGGCGGCAACAATCCGACGCGTCCTGCTGCCGTCGGTTAAGGCAAACATCTCGACCGGTGCGGCTCTCGGAATGGGCAGAATTGCCGGCGATACGGCAATCATCGTCGTGCTGCTTGGCGCCTCGCTAACGCTCGATCCGCAAGGGAACGTTCCTGGGCTGAACGTGCTGAAGGGCACCGGCGGAACGCTCACGAGCTACGTCTACAACAACTCGCCGGCAGGCGAGGGCAACGCGCCGCAGAAAGCCTATGCTGCTGCGTTCGTCTTGCTATTGATTGTGCTTGCGCTCAACTTTGCCGTCGACCTAATAGCGCGTAGTGGCGCCAAAACTGGACTGGAAACCTCAAGGCTGGGAGCCCGTTAATGATTGAACCCCACAAGTCAGCAGCGCCGACCGACCGGGCGCCGTCTGAGCCCGACGCAAACTTGCTTCCTCCACCGATTAGGCGGATCTCGCTCGATCGTCAGCCAACCGTCGCTCTTCCTCCATCGCAAGATGCCGTCGCAATGGCCAATGGTGGCGACCGCAGCCTCGCAGCGGCGGCCAGGCCAGCTCGGGGGATCCCGGGCCCAGAGCGCATGACGATTGATCAGCTAAGCGTCTTCTACGGCGACAACGAAGCGGTTAAGAACGTTTCGCTCCCGATCCGCCAAGGCGAAGTGCTGGCGCTGATCGGCCCGTCCGGGTGCGGCAAGACAACCCTGCTGCGGACGCTCAACCGCCTGACCGAGCTGACCGGTTCAGCGC
>CAIJLJ010000128.1 GCA_903821395.1 uncultured Solirubrobacterales bacterium
CAGCGCTCGCCGGCGGCTTGGATGGGCAAGATCAAGGTGCCGACCTTCCTGATCGGCCAGTTCCAAGATGAGCAGACCGGAGGCCACTTTGCTGAGAGTCTCGGCCTGCTAGCGAAGAACCCGAACGTTTGGCTAACGCTCCAGAATGGAGTTCACGCCGACTCGCTTGGGCCGTCAACGCTTACACGCTGGGTTGAGTTCCTCAACCTCTTTGTCGCCGACCGGATTCCAAAGGTCTCTCCAACTGTGCTCGCGCTGAGTAACCAGCTCTACACGCTGCTCGCCGATGCGCCGGCGGCAGCGGTGCTGCAATCGCGCTTCGCGTCAATGACAAACGTCGCGGCGGCAAAGGCGATCTTCAAAAAGGATCCGCGCGTCCGCTTGCTGATGGACAACGGTGCCGGCCCAGAAGGGCTCGGTTCGATCGGTGCTACCTGGGAGCTTGGCTACAACGCTTGGCCAATCCGCCAGGCAAAGGCGCAGACCTACTTCCTCGGGGCTGGCGGAGCGCTTAGCGCCGCCAAGCCGGCTGCCGCCAGTACGGCGAGCTACACGGCCGATCCCGCAGCCCGGCCGCAGCAGACGCTCTACGGAGTAGGAGCCGGCGACGACTGGAAGGCTCAGCCGCGCTACGACTGGGCTCCGTTGGCGCCCAGCAAGGGCGTTGGATTCACCACCGCCGCGCTGCCCAAGGACGTCATCATCGCTGGCTCCTCGAGTCTTGACCTCTACCTGAAGAGCAGCGCCCGCGACACCGACCTTCAGGTCACGATCAGCGAGGTTCGCCCCGACGGTAAGGAGACGTACGTTCAGAACGGCTGGCTGCGCGCCTCACACCGCAAGCTTGACCCGAAGCGCTCGACAGCGCTCGATCCGTTCCCAACGCACTTGAAGGCCGATGCTGCTTGGCTGCCAAGCGGAGCGTTCACGCTTGTTCGAGTGCCGATATTCCCGGTCGCCCACGCCTTCCGCGCGGGCTCAAAGATCCGCGTTACAGTCGAGGCTGTAGGCGGCGACCGGCCGATCTGGAAGTTCACGACCGTGGACGCCGGCTCGACGATCAACACGTTCTCGCTGGGCGGAGTGAAGGCTTCGAAGCTGGTGCTGCCGGTTGTCGCCGGTGCGACGGCCAAGGGAACGCCGCTGCCAGCTCCAACTGCGCTGCGCGGCGAGCCAAACCGGGCCTACTCGCCGGCCAGCAACGGCGGCTAAGCCCAACCCTGTTGACAGAAAAGTCAGCTTCGGCGTAGTGTTGGTCGCCTAATCGAAGCTGGACGGGGGATCGGATGAAAAGTTTTCGACTGATTGGTGGCTCGTTGATGGGCCTTGCAACAGTGGTCCTAGCTGCTTGCGGTAGTTCATCTACAACCACCACGGTGGTTCAGGCCAGCGGCACGAGTACTGGCACGACGACCTCGTCTGATTCGAATACCGCGCCGGGCAGCGTTGCTTTGGCGCCGCCATCTGGCACTGACACGCTCAACACGAGCGACCACAACGGCGTCGAGTATGGCCGCTACGCGAACTCCTCGAAGACTCCAGCGTCCGTCGTTTCGAGTTATAAGGGCGCGGCGACATCGGGCGGCTGGAAGATCATCAAGGACAGCGGCGGCGGTGGCGGTTGGGGCCCCTACGGTGGCTCGAACGCAGAGCTTCGCGCGCAGAAGGGCAGCGAGTACTTCGCGGTTACTGCTGGCGGGCAGAAGGGTCATACGACCTACTTTGAGGCCTGCTCAGGCTCAGGCTCCGGAGCGATCTGCGAAAACCTCAGCGAAGATGCGCACACCGGCTCAGGCGGCAGCGGCTACCACCAGAACCGCAACAACTCGCACTCGCGTTGGAGCTAGCCCCGTGCGGCCAGAGGCCGCAGCCTAAGGGCATAAGATGCAGCTAACGGCGCTCTCGTTCGATGCGATGGGAACAAATGCGCACGTCATTTATGGCGGCGATGATCCGCAGCATGCGGCGCTGGCGATGGCCCGCGTTCAGCAGCTAGAACAGCTTTGGAGCCGCTTCATCGAGAGCAGCGAGATCTCGCAAATCAACTCTGCGGGCGGAGAGCCAGTGGCCGCTTCACCTGAGACTCTGACGCTGATTGAGCGTGCGGCTGAGGCTTGGGAGATGACCGGCGGCCTCTTTGACCCGATGGTGTTGGAGCAGATTCGCGCGCTCGGATACGACAGAACGTTCAAAGAGCTAGATACCTTGGCACCCCTGGCGCCATTGTCGGACCCGCCGATCGGCGCGACCAACGAAGGCCGTGATTCGCTAGGGATCAGAGTCGACCGCGCGGCCGGCACAGTGACTGCCGTAGCCGGGCGCGGGATCGACTCAGGGGGGATTGGCAAGGGCTTGGCCGCCGACCTGGTTGTCGCCTCGCTGCTAGAGGCCGGCGCACCCGGCGCGCTTGTGAATCTCGGCGGCGACCTCCGCAGCGGCGGCGCGGCGCCGGACGGCGGCTGGCGAGTCGAGGTCGACAACCCGTTTGATCCAGCTGGTCCGCCCGCAGCAAGGTTTCTTCTGAATGGTCAGGCGCTCGTCACGAGTTCATCGCAGGGTCGCCGCTGGCGCGATGGCGACGAGGAGAACCATCATCTGCTTAACCCAGCTAGCGGCCAGCCGGCGGTTTCCGACATTGCCTCAGTGACCGTGATCGCTGACGAAGGCTGGCGCGCCGAGGCGCTAGCCAAGGCTGCGTTCCTCAGCGGGAGGGATGACGCGCTAGCAATGCTGCCAAAGCACGACGCAACCGGCGCCATCGTTGGTCGCGATGGGAAGCTCGACTGGGTTGCGGGGAGCCGCCAGTTTCGCGCGCCAGAGCGGGTCGTCGCGCGCCGGCCGGCCGGCTAAATGCCGACCGACCTGCGCGAGACGCCCTAAGGCTCCGTGCGTACCTGCTCTCTAGTTAACTGAGCAGGTGATCGTGATCACCAGTGTTACCGGGCTGGTGATGTCCGATGTGGTTGTCGTTGCGTAATACGCGGTATCGGTCGGCTGGCCTTGCGCTGTGATCTGCGCTCCGCTCATTGCGCTGCCGCCGCCGTTCCCGCTGAGCGTCGCCTTGCCCTTGCCGGCTACGCACTTACTTGCGCTCCACGTTGCCGTGTAGGTCTTGGTTTGGTTTGCCTGCAGCGGGTACTTCTTTACGATCGAGCCTGCCGGCGCCGGCGGTACTGGCGGCGTCGGATTGTTGTACTTGCCGATCGTCAAGACCACATTGGTGCCCTGAGCAACAGTGCTGCCAGCACCTGGTGACATCGCAAGCACGATCCCGTTCTGCGAGGCGCTGGTAACGGTGCGCGTGACGTAGACGGCGTCGAGGCCAGCATTCTGGAGCGTCCTGTCGCCCTGAATCTGTGTCTGACCAACCGCGTTAGGAACCTTGACCTGCTTAGGCGCCTGATCGATCGTTACCTGAACGCTCGAGCCAATGCCAGCGGTTACTCCGCCGGATGGGTCCTGCGCCAGTACCTGGCCAGGCGTCTTGTTCGATGCCTTGTAACTGTGGTCAACGCGGAAGCCAGCGTTGGTCAGCGCTGAATCAGCGTTGGCCGCACTGAAGCCGATCACGTTAGGTACCAGTGCTTGCTGTGGCCCCTTCGAGATGTTGAGCGTGACGGTCGAATCCTTCTGCGCTTGGGTACCGGCTATCGGCGTCGTGCCAACGGCGAACCCTGCCTGGTGGGCGGAGCTGAATACCTGGACTGTCACCGGTTTGAACCCGGCGTCCTCAAGTTGGATCTGCGCCCGGTCAGACGGGTCGCCGGCAACGTCAGGAATAATTCCTTCGCCCGGGCCATTTGAGACCGTCAAAGCGATCACGTCGCTCGTCTTCTGCGTCGTTCCGCCGAGAGGGTTCTGGCTGAGAACCTCATCCTTCCCTTGCGAACTCGTTACGCGAGTAACGCTTGACTTGAAGCCTTGGTCGCTAAGCATCTGCTGAGCGACGGTTAGCGTCTGGTTGACGGTGTTAGGGACCTTTGCGGTCGTGTCACCGCAGCCGCTGACCAGCAGCACGAAGCTGACGGCGAGCGATGCAATGGCGGCAAGCGTCAGCGCTGTGCGCGAGCGGCTCGCTGTGGGCGATGCGGTATTCGAGTGACTTCTTAGAGTTTTCATGGCCTGTAACTACTGCGCTGGGCGGCGAATTCCTGCGAACGGCTGGCCGCGGCGCTTACTGACGAATATGTAGGGTTGGCCGATGAGCCAAATCCTCGTAGTCGCGACGCTAAAAATTCAAGATGGCAAGGTTGACGAAGCGGTAGCGGAATTGACCCCTGTAATCGAGGCGACACACGAGGAAGAAGGTTGCCTCTCCTACGTGCTTCACCGCGACATCAATGACCCGAATACGCTCGTCTTCGTTGAGCGCTGGGCATCGCAGGATGCGCTCAACGGGCACATGCAGCAGCCGCATATGCTGAAGCTGGTTGAGCTTGCCGGCACGATGCTCGCGGAGCCGCCGCAGATCACCTTCTGCGAATCGCTTGAAATTGGCAGTTCGCCAAAAGGCAGCTTCGGTAGCTAAACCGCGCCGACTGGGCGCGATAGTTCGATCGTCAGTGGCTACCGTCATGGCGATGCTTAGTGGCGCAGCCGACAAACTGCTTGATTTTACGATCGCGCCAGGTTTCTCGCGAATCGGTTGGGGAGCGCGCCGGGCACTTGGTCTGCTCGACCCAATCAAGACCGATCTGAGCGGGCGAACCTGTGTTGTCACTGGCGCCAATAGCGGCATCGGTCTTGAGGCGGTACGGCAGCTGGCTGAGCTTGGCGCCGACGTCGTGATGGTCGGGCGCAACCCCGAGCGGCTTGAACAGGCGCGGGCATCGTTTGAAGGAGCAGTTCGCGGACGGGCGTTGATCACGACCGAAGTGATTGACGTCTCTTCGCTTCAGTCGGTTCGCGCCGGCGCGGCCAGGCTGCTGGAATCCCACCCGCAGATCGACGTGCTCGTCAATAACGCTGGCGTGCTGCTTGATTCAAGGCAAGTGTCGACCGACGGCATCGAACTAACGCTGGCAACGAACGTGCTCGGTCCCTTCTTGCTGACCGAGCTGCTGACCCCGGCGTTAGCTGCCGCCGCGAGCGAGCGACCCCCGGCAAGAATCATCAACGTCTCATCTGGGGGCATGTACTCCGAGGCCGTTCAGCTTGATGACCTTCAGTCGGCGCGCCAGCAGTGGTCGGGTAGCGCTTTTTACGCGCGGACCAAGCGGATGCAAGTGATGTTGACCGAGTACTGGGCCGCGCAACTGGCAGACCAGAACATCGTCGTCCACGCGATGCACCCCGGCTGGGCCGATACGCCAGGGGTTGAGAGTTCGCTACCAACCTTCCACCGAATCGTCGGCAAGGCGCTGCGTACCCCGGCTGAAGGTGCTGACACGATCACCTGGTTGGCCGCCGCGCAGGAGCCAGCACGCAGCAGCGGCGGCTTCTGGCAGGATCGCGCCGAGCGGCCGGTCAACCGCCGTCCCGGAACCGCCTCAGCGGCCGGTGATGATCAGAGGCTCGCGGCCGAGCTCGAGGCGCTAATCGGCTGAAGCTGGGCGCGGGTCGTTGCGAAACGCCCAGAAGTTGAGCACGACTAGCGCTACTGAAAGCGTTCCCACGCCTACGCGCCAGTCACTCGGCGTAGCCAGCCAGGCGAGTAGGCCGATCACGATTGCGACGGCGGCTATCAGGCCGATTCGAGCTGCCGCGGCGCGTGCTCCCGGGGCTCCCGCGGTTAGGCGCATCAAGGCGATAAGCGCGATCGCCACGCCGACCCCGCCCGAGGCGACCATCGCGATCGCATCGCCGAGCTGGTAGTTGGGATTCGGCGCGATGTACCAGACCAGCCCAACGCTGCAGATCAGCAGCGTGATTGCGAAGAGGTAATGCCAAAGCATCCAGGCGCGCAGGAGCGGCGCGCCTGTCGGGGTCACCCGCGACATCACTTCGCGGTCATACATCGTCCAAAGGGTCCAACTGATCACCGCGACGAATGCGAGCTGAAGTAGGTGGGCTTCTTGAACGCTGTCTTCGTGGACCGTAACCACGGTCTTGACGAAGACATCGCCGATCAGGATCAAGACGAAGAGGCCAAGACGCTCGGAGAGGTGCTCACGGTTGAGCGGGAAGCGCTCGATGGTTTTCGGCAGCGAGGGGCCAAAGTTCATGACGAAGATCGCAACGATCGCGACGATCCACAGCGCTCCTCCCCAAGGCTGCGGGCTCAGCCCTGAAGCGATAAAAAGAATCGCTCCAACGATGCTGGCGTTGCGGCGCTCATGCGCTAAGTCCGCCAGCCTTGGTTGCCACCGAGCGCCAAGCTCGTAGATCAACCCGACCGCTAGCACCATCGCAGCGGCGCCGTAACCGAGCAGGCCGTTGAGAGCGCTGAGCTTTGTCTCCGATGTTTCGAGGAGGGAGACCCCAAGAACAGCAACGAGCTGGAGCAGGAAGGCAAAACGCAGCGCCGTTGGGAGCAGCCTGCCGCTGAAGCGGGCGGCAAACGGATCGCCGAAGCGATTGAAGAAGAGCGCCGTCTGCTCCCAAGCCCACATGATCAAAATCAGCTTCAGCGCGAGCACCAGCGCCGACTCCCAATTTGGCGATTTGCCAAAGTCGACGCCAAAGCTGAGGAAGGCGCCGATCAGTACGAGGTCGTAAAAGAGCTCCGAGCGCGACGGTTGTGAAGAGATCGGCAGCGACACTTCGGCGCAGTTTCGCAGCTAGTCAGTCGTTTAGGTTGTGGAAGGCGGCGCTGCGACAGAGTCGGCCAGCTCGTCGAGCTCTGGTGGCCCAAGCACGATGATGATCTGCTCCTCCACGCCGCCGGTTTCTTTCAGCAGTTCGAGTGCGCTCTCATCAACGCGGTCAAAGCGAGCGTCGTCCCAGCGCCGCTGATCGCCGACGATTACTCCCTCAATCGTGAAGTGTGCAACCGGCGTCACGCCAGGCGGGTCGGCGGCGGGCTGCTGCCCTTCTGCGAAGCGACGCACCCGGAGCACATGGGCGCCGCCCTCTGGCAGCTCAATGGCGTGGACCGGGTGCGCAGCGAAGACGATCGTCGACGCCATCCCAGCATCCTTGTGTGCATGGAGTTCAAGGAAATCATCACGGCGTTGCATCTCAAAGAACTTGGCTCGCGTGGGGTAACGGACGATCGCAACCCGATCGTAGATCGGCGTACCGGCGGGCTGGTCGATCACATCGGCTGAGAACGCCGGTACTGCACCGATCTCGGCTAGCGGGCCGAGCGGGGCATAGGCGTCGTCGGCCTCTCTGCCGGTCAGCGTCGTCTCACGGCCATCGGAGTAATCAGCGAGCTCGCGGTAGTCCATCAGGTTGACGGCCCAGAACGGGCCGTCTTGATCGGCCGGCATCTCGAGCCACGCTCCGATCATCTCCCAGTTTGGTGTGCCGTAGCGAGGCGTTGAGGTGTCCGACATTAAGAGATCCTTTCGAGAGGTCAGCGGGCCTGGGTTTCGAGCCGAGCTAATCGTGCCAGTTCCACGCGCGCGCCGCAGCGAGCTTTAGTGGCGCTGCCCGTGGCCGGCGCAGGTAGCATCCGCGTCGATGATCAGACCTCGCCGCCGGGCACCCGTGGTAGCGCTAATCGCTCTGTTGCTAGCAGGGCTTTGCGCAGCTGGCATCAACCACACGCGGTCAGCGTCAGCGAGCACAACCGATCGCGCCGCTGTAATTCAGCAGCAGCAGAAGCTAACTGGCTGCGTGCCGCAGGGAGCTCGCTACCGCGAGAACGGCTGGCGCGGCCGCCGCTGGGTCGCGCTGACTTTCGACGGTGGACCTACCGCCGAGTACACGGCGCGCGTGCTCGCGCAGCTACGCCAAGCCAAGGTGCACGTGACCTTCTTCATCCGCGGGCAGTTCATCAAAGGCCACACCAACCTGCTGCGCAAGGAGCTCGCCGACGGCCACGAGCTGGCCAACCACTCTTACAGTCACCCCCATTTTCCATCCAGCTACGAGTTGAGCCGCACCAACAAGCTGATCTACCGAGCGAGCGGTTACACGCCGTGCCTCTTCCGCGCCCCATACGGCTCGATTGACAACGCCCTGCTCGGCCGCGCAAGGCACCTTCACATGCTGACAATTGGCTGGGATGTGGACTCATGGGACAGCCTCTACGACAACGTCAGTAAGGCAACCGTTTACAGCCGCGTCGTAAACCGCGTGCGGCCGGGCTCGATCATCCTGATGCACGACGGCGAGGGTTCACACAAAGGCACGCTCCAAGCGCTGGGGCCAATCCTGCGCAACCTGGCCGCGCGTCATCTCCAAGTGGTGCCCGTTTCGCAGCTGCTCGGCCTGCGCGAGCTTCACTGAGCTGGGCGAGTAGCTAAGAGGCTGCCGGCTTCGGAGGCGGCGCGTCAAAGAGCTCATCGGCAACCGCACCGCCACCGATCGCTTCCTCGGCCCCCAGGCCGGCTGAGCCATGCATCGTTGACCGCAGCGGTACCTGCTTAAGCATCAAAGCGAGGAAGAAGGTAATCGATGTGAAGATCGCACCGACGAGGAAGACCGGTTGCAGCGCATGAACGAACGCGGTCATGAATACGTCCTGCGCCGCAGCTGGCAGCAGGCGGATCTGGTGAGGGTCGATTTGCGACCCGCTAGGCAGCCCCTTTGCAAGTGCTGACGGCAGCGCAGCGATTTCCGAGTTCAGCCGCGAAGCAAAGATCGCTCCGAACATCGCGACGCCGAGCGAGCCGCCCATCGAACGGAAGAAGGTCGCAGTTGAGGTTGCGACGCCGACGTCTCGCGCCGGCGCGTCGTTCTGGATCACGAGCACGATCACCTGCATCACAAGGCCGATACCAATACCGATTATCAGCATGTAGACAGAGGCGATCCACGGATCGGTGTCAAGCGCCAAGCGTGAGAGCAGATACATCCCGAGCGTCGTGATAGCGCTGCCGACGATCGGGAAGATCTTGTAACGGCCGATCCTCGTGATGATCCGGCCCGAGATGATTGAGGTTGTCAGCAGTCCGATCATCAGTGGCAGCAGGCGCAGCCCCGAGCTCGTGGGGCTGACGTTGTAGACAAGCTGGAGGAAGAGCGGGATGAATGTGATCGCGCCGAAGAGTGCGAGCCCGATGAAGAAACCGATCCCGCTGGCTACGCGAAAGACCGACGAGCGAAACAGCTCGAGCGGGATGATCGGCTCAGCTGCGCGCCGCTCCTGCAGTACGAACAGCACAAGCAGCAGCGCACTGATCACGCCGAGGCCAACGATTGTTGATGAGCCCCATCCGTACTGGTTTCCGCCCCATGTGGTTACAAGGATCAGGCCTGTTACTCCGGCCGTCAGCAGCGCCGCTCCTAGGTAATCAATCTGGTGGCGGTGCGACGGGGTGTGGAGGTGAAGTTTGAAGACGACGACGAGCACCGCGACGATGCCGATCGGCAGGTTGATGAAAAAGATCCAATGCCACGAGAGTGCCTGCACGAAGAAGCCGCCAAGTAGCGGCCCGAGCACCGACGCAACGGCGAAAACTGAGCCGATCAGACCCATGTAACGGCCGCGCTCACGCGGCGGCACGATGTCGGCGATGATCGCCTGCGCGCCGACCATCAGGCCGCCGGCGCCGAGGCCTTGGACGGCGCGGAAGGCAATCAGTTCACCCATCGATTGGCTGAGGCCAGAGAGCACCGAGCCCGTCAGGAAGATCAGGATTGCCGCAAGGAAGACGGGCTTGCGGCCGTACATGTCGCCGAGCTTGCCGTAGAGCGGAGTTGACGCAGTCGAGGCCAGCAGGTACGCGGTGACTACCCATGCGAGGTGGTTGAGGCCACCGAGGTCAACGACGATTGTCGGGAGCGCGGTCGCAACGATCGTCTGGTCGAGCGCGGCGAGAAACATGCCGAGCATCAAGGCGATGAAGACGGTGCGTAGCGCGCTGCCCTTCAGCGGTTCGTTGTCGGCGACTTCATCGGCCGGTAGCGCAGCGCTACTTGACGAAGCGTTCACTCCCTAGATGCTAGGGCGCTGTGTTTAGCTGCGTGTCGGCTGCCGCGCCGCTCGCGGGAGCGGGCAGATGCTGATTGGGAACGATCCGGTGACCGCGGTTGGGGTGTGCGTTGCTGCAGCATGAACTCGGACGCGGGGCACCGGGTAGGTCGCTGGGTAGGGAAGGTCACCATCGGCCGCGGCGTTGAAGGGGTCTTTCCAGTCCATCAGCTGAGTACCGCAGTACTGGGCGGTTGGCGTGTTGTAGGTGCCAGCTTTTCTGGGCCAACGAACGGTGATCGGGAAGTCGCCCACCTGAGCGTTGGGTAGCCCGCTGCCGGTTGCCGTCCATGTCAGCGCTCGTTGCCCATTGGCAGCGCGCTTCACGCTTGAGGTCCAACCGGCAACTGCTGTTGGCTTCGCGGCCTGCCAGGCGCTGCTGAGTTGCATCACGATCTTGGTTGTTGAGAGCCCGCCAGGCCCACAGCCGTGCGGGATCGTGAGCGTGAGCGTCCCGGTCTTGTTAGCGATCGCGTCTTTGCCGTAAAGGTTCAGCGTGGCGTGAGCGCTCGCGCCCGCGGCTAGAGCCAAGGATGCAACTGTTGCGACCGTTGTGGCCACGACGAATTTCATAGAGCTCATACTGGGGTCCTCCGTTGGCTAGTGAGTGGCGACTGTGACACTGTGGCACAGACCACTACTGCGGAATCTCGCCAAGCGGCGGCAGTGGGGCCTGAACCAGCTTCTTTGCACGCGCTGGAGTGACGCCCAGCAGACCGAGCGCAAGCTCAACCGCGGCATCCGCCTCTTTGGGCTTCGGCTTCGGCAGCGACCCCTGCCGTTGGAACTCTTCGACCAGGCAGGCGAAATACAGGCGCACTCTTCTTTCCAGCTGATCGCTTTGAACGGCCCCCTCTGCAGCCAGCCGCTTAGCCCTACCGATCAAGTCCCCAATTAGGAGACTCAAATCGGGCCGAGCAGTGCGCATAATGCTGCACCCCATGTGCGCGAGATCGGGCTGCAGCTCGATCCCGCGTAGAACCAAGCGGGCCGCCGCGACAAACTTCTCAATCTCGGTTGGTAGAACAGAAACCACCTCTACCATCCACGCTTCCCAGCGCTGCTGGGCGTCAACGGCCGCGGAAATTAGCAGCCCATCTTTCGAGCCAAAATGCTTATAAAGAGTGGCAACGGAAACGCCGGCCTCCGCCGCGAACTGTTCGATCGGTGCCTCGATCCCACTCTCGCCGATTGTGTGCTGGGCCGACGCAACTAGCTCCGCGCGCCGACGAGCGAGGTGGGCAATCTGGCGGCTTGGTTTGGCGGGGGTAATCGTCATCGCAGATCTGAACAGCGAACCTATCGAAGAGCGGAAGTCGCCGTCAGTCTTGCGCTCCGGGCTAAATAATTTGTACCACGTGGTGACTACGCGACTCGAGCGCAGCCGCAGCAGCAGCCAGATCTTGCTGGCGCACGAGCAAAATGTCACTGTCGAAGGTTGAGAGCGCTAGCAGCGCCACGTCGGCTGCGGCGATCGCTCCTGCCAGGTCAGAGAGGATTCCTTTAGCGTCAAAGGCGAGCGGGCCTCGGACGGCCAGTACGCGGAAGCCGCCCTCAGACTTCACGTTGCCCGGAACCTGCGGGCTCGGCGCAATGATCGAAAGCTCGTCGCTGGTCCGTGAAACCGACGAGAAAACCTCAGACCAAGCCCAATCGGGGACCGGCTCAGCGGCAGGCAACCGGGCGATTGACCACTCTCCTTCGAGCAGATCTAGTGTCAGAGCGTCGGCCACCTGCCGACCCTACCAACGCGGAACGTCGCGCAGCCAGCGGAGCCATCTACCCACTTAAGCCTCATCAAACCCAGTCTGGCGAGGCCTGGAAACAGCCTGCGTGAAGAATAAAACCTTTTGCTATTCTTCGTCCCTGATAAAACTGCAATCGCTTGTCGAGTGACTGATGGGGCGCTACGGCGCGGCGTTACTTGCTCGACACGCTGAGGGAGGTCCTGAGGATGAAGTCGAAGAGTTTTGTAGCCGCTGGTGTTGTCGCGGCATTGGCGGGACTCGTTGTTCTGCCGTCAGCGGGAGCGGCTGGCTATGCCGGCTATGTGCCGAAGACCCTCACGGGCCCGGCCACCGGGACGAGCATTGCCTCTCCGGCAAGGAACACGGTGTACTTCTGCCCGCGCGTGATCCAGGGCATTACGTTCCCAACGACGTTGACCAACCCGACCAACCCCTGGGTCTTTGGGACAACGGTCAACATCGCTGACAGCGAAGATGTGGCCGTGCCTGGCTCGGTGAAGATGAAGCACGTCTTCTCGATCCGTAAGACCGCGACTACCCGATTCCTGAAGGGCAACGGAATCCCGAATCATGCAATGGGCGAGTTCCCGATACCTTCGAATAGCGCGGCCTACTCGTATTACGCTGCGCTTCCAGCGCAGGGTTATGCGAACGCTGCCGAGATTCCAATCAAGCCGTACGACATGTCGCTGACCGTGCCGCGAAATCCGGTGGTTCAGTCAAAGCCCTCTTGCATTCTCTCGCTTGCTGTAGGCATTGCCTCGCAGACCGGCGCCGCTTGGCACGCGGAGATCGCCGTGAGTGCTGACTTTAAAGCGGTCAGCCCAAGCGCGGCGCTGCCGTACGACAGGTGCTGGGGCCATCCGTACGCCGAGCAGTACCACTACCACGGCTACTCGTGGAAGTGCTTCCCCAACCAGGGGAAGAAGGGTGAGCCATCGCCTCTATTCGGTTACGCGGCGGACGGCTTCGGTGTTTACGGTCCTTACAGCGAGGGTAAGCCAGGTAGTGCTGTGACCGGCGCGACGCAAAAGCCGATCACGAACGCTCAGCTAGACGTGTGCCACGGCCATTACGGCTGGATCAATTGGGACGGCAAGCTGAGGTACATGTACCACTACCACACCAACAACGAGTACCCGTACATGATCGGCTGCCTGCGCGGCAAGGTTGGCAAGATGTCGATGGCGATGATGCATCTCGGCCACTAGCTAGCCGCAGCTCCAACAATGACGAAGGACCCGGGCGGGCCGCCACGCTGAATGTGGCTGCCCGCCTGCCTGACGTTGGGGGCTCTCATTTGCGCCATCACGGCTTAAAGCAAGGAAGATGACTTAATGCGTCGAATTATCCGCTAGATCCGTACTAGACATGCTGTCGTGTCTATTAGTATCGTTCGCGCCAAGAGAAGGCCTTCCGTTAAGCAACTAGGGGGAACAACCGATGAATACGTTTATGACTTCGAGCCAAGAAACCTGGCTTTGGATTGGTACCGCAGGGATGGCGCTAGGAGCGCTAGCAATTCAGGTTGTCGGGCACGGCATGAAGGAAAGTCACCATCGCGTGACGAGCTTCTTCGTCTGCGCGATTGCAGCTTGCCTCTACCTGCTGATGGCACAGGGCCAGGGCGACATCGTCGTTTCTAAGGCCTCGCTGGCGCTTACGCCGCTTGGAATTGGAGCCGACATTTCGGCCAAGCTCGTCTACTTCGCCCGCTACATCGACTGGATCGTTACGACGCCGTTGCTGCTGATCGGGCTGGTCACAGTCGGGCTCAAGCCGCTGACCGGCGGCGGTGAGCAGACGCGTGAGCGGCTCGGCCTGGTGGCCGGCATCGTCGGCGCCGACATTTTGATGATCCTGACCGGCCTGTTCGGCGCTCTTTCGATCGATTCGACGCACAAGTACGTCTGGTTCATCGTCTCCTGTGGCTTCTTCCTCGCGGTGCTCGCGCTTGTCTGGGGCCCGGTTCGCGCCGCTGCTGCAGAGCAAGGAGCGCAAACTGCTGCGCTTTACAACAAGCTGCTGGGAATCTTGACCGTGCTCTGGTTCATCTACCCGATTCTCTGGATTCTTGGCACCGAAGGAACAAGCTCGATCAGCCTCAACACTGAGGTGGCGGTATTCACGATCATCGACCTGACGGCCAAGGTTGGCTTCGGGCTGCTGCTCGTAACCGGCATCAAGAAGATGAGCGGGGCTCCAGCGGCCGCCGAGAAGTCAGCGGCGTAGCGCTCAAAAATCAACGCAGCAACTGGCCCCCGGCGTTGATCGCGCCGGGGGCCGTTGTCGTTCTGGGCTACTTTCCGGCGACTTCAGCGTAGGTCGCAAGCTCGGCGGCGCGCCGCGGGAAGAAGAACCAAGTGATGGCAATCGCCAGCAGTGCGCCAGCTACGCCGACAGCGAAGCCGAGCTGTGACCCTTTAACAAATGCCTGCTGACCAGCATCGAGAATCGCCGTCTTGTACTGCGGGTATTTGGCAGCGATCTCGACGGCTCCGCTATATGAGCGTGTGAGCGTTTCCTTCGTAGCCGTGGCGATCTGATCCGTCCCAGGATTTGCTGCTAGCTGGCTGTCGAAGCTCGCGGCGTAGCCGGCTGCGAGCACGGCGCCCATGATCGATTGGAAGAGTGCGCCGCCAAAGTCGCGTGTTAGGTCGGTTGCAGCAGACCCGACTCCACCCTTGCTGGCCGTGACCGAGGCCATCAGGTCGCGCGCTGTCGCTGGCGCGGCAATTCCAACTCCCGCGCCCAATAGCAAGTAGCTGAGCCCAATTGGCAGGTAACTGATGTTCTGCTTCCAGGTCAGCAGCATCACGACGAATCCGGCGAGAACGAACGAAAGGCCCAGCAACAGCGCTGGGCGCGAGCCGTGTTTTGTGATCAGTTTCCCGGCAGGGAACGAAGCGATGATCGACATCAGTCCGAACGGGAGCACCGCGAGCGCGGCCGCCAACGGCTCGTAGCCGAGCACGTTCTGCGTGAACTGCTGGCCGATGAAAAGTGCTCCCATTAGCCCGCCGAAGATGATCACTCCAGTCACGAACGCAACCCAGAAGGTGCGGACCTTGACCACGGATAAAGGCAGCAGCGGGTTTTCCGCACGGCGATCGCTAAGAACAAAGGCCGCCGCTGCAACCAGAGTCACGACCGCAGAGACGATTACCGCTGTGCTGATTCCGTCAGCGGCGAGGTTGATTGCAAGCACGAGGCTGCCAACCGCGATCACGCTGATTACGCCGCCGCGATGATCGACCGGGCTAGTAGTCTCGCCGCACTTCGCTGGTAAAGCGATCCCACTGAGCACGAGGACTGCGAGCGCCAGTGGGATCGTCACGAGAAATACCCAGCGCCAGGCATTGGGGTTGGAGCTAAGTAGGCAGATGCCGCCAAGGATCGGTGCGAGGATCGTCGCGCCGTTGGATGCGCCTGACCAAAGCGCCGTTGCGCCGGTTCGCTTCTCACGGCTGAACAGCGCCGAAAGCATTGAAAGCGTTACTGGGTACATCGCTCCGGCTGCAAAACCGCCAAGGATTCTCGCCGCGATCAGCGTCTCCGTAGTCGGCGCGATCGCGGCAAGGATCGCGGTTACGATCGAGAACGCAGTTCCGACCATGTAGACCTTGCGGCGCCCGTAGCGGTCGGCGATTGCCCCGGTGTAAAGAACCGAGGCGGCCAAGCCCAGCAAGAACCCGGTTGCAATCAGG
>CAIJLJ010000129.1 GCA_903821395.1 uncultured Solirubrobacterales bacterium
ACGCTCTTCCGATCTGAATGACGCGATTCCAGCTGCTGAAGTACTGGCGCAACGTTACGTCTGGAAAAATTATCGCCTGGGAGGAGCAGAACGGGGAGACGGTTAATGGTCGCGGTTGCCGCGCCCGTATAGGAAAGCGAACAGCTTGCCTAGACGGTTAGTCATCTTCTCGGTGTACGGGAACATGTGGACGTCGCGCTTGGGGTGCAGGCGCGAGACGAGAATTGACTGCTGCTGGCAGAACTTGCGGATTCCGCCGGCGCCGTGGCGCGAGCCGATTCCGGAGGTCTTAGCGCCGCCCATCGGCAGCTCCAGCGCAACGTAGTTGAGCATCGCGTCGTTGACGCAGACAGCTCCTGCGTGGACGCGCTTAGCGACCTCCTCGCCGCGAGCAACGTCGCGCGTGAAGACCGAAGCACCAAGCCCAAACTCACTGTCGTTCGCGAGACGGATAGCTTCCTCGGCATCCTCGACCTTCATAATCGGCATAGTCGGCCCGAAGGTCTCCTCGTTCATCGCCGTCATCGAATGGTCAACATCAACGAGCACTGTCGGCTCGAAGAAGTCGCCGGGGCCACTGCCGCGCTTGCCGCCGGTCAGAACCTTCGCGCCACCAGCAACTGCCTCGTTGACGTGCCGCTCCACGATGTCAACCTGCGGAGGGAAGGTCATAGCGCCAATCTCGGCTGTGCCTGGGCCGGAGCTGATGCCCTGGCGTAGCGCCTTGACCTTCTCCGTCACCTTGCCGACAAACTCGTCGTAAACCGGCGCCTCAACATAAACGCGCTCGGTCGAGATGCAGGTCTGGCCGGAGTTCTGCATCGAGAAGAAGACGGCAGCGTTGGCTGCTCGCTCAACGTCGGCATCGCGCAGAACGATCATTGGGTCCTTGCCGCCAAGCTCCAGCGAGCACGGGATCAGCCGCTCGGCAGCCATCACCGCGACCTTGCGACCTGTTGCAGTTGAGCCGGTGAACATGATCATGTCGACCTGCTCAATCAGCGCGCGACCGGTGTCGCCGCGGCCGGTTGCCACTTGGAATACGCCGGCCGGCATGCCGCACTCATCGAGGCAGCGGGCCATCAGCAGCGAGGTCAGCGGAGTTACTTCGCTCGGCTTGAGAATCACGCTGTTGCCGGCAGCCATCGCCGGGATGCAGTCGCCAAAGGAGTTCGTCAGCGGGTAGTTCCAAGGTCCGATGATGCCGATCAGCCCAAGCGGGCGATAGGTGACCATGAGTTTCTTGCCCTTGACCATCAGGCTGCCGGACTTGACCTTCACGTCGGCGAGGTACTCGGGCGCGTGCTTGGCCCAGAAACCGAAGGCCGAGGCGCCGTAGGAGATTTCAGCAAGCTGAGCGTCCTCGTAGGTCTTGCCGGTCTCGGAGACGATCGTTTCGATCACCTCTTCCTTGTGATCGATGATCCACTTCTGAGCACGCAGCAGAATCTTTGCGCGGCCCTCAAAGCCAAGCGCCTCCCATGCAGGCTGCACGGCGCGGCCGCGCTCAGCCATTGCCTGCACGTCGGCAGGCCCGAGGTCAGGGACGTTGTCGATGATCTGGCCGGTGGCCGGATTAACAACGTCAATCGACGAAGCGGCCGACGGGGCGGTCTCTTCGGTGGACTCTGGACTCTGCTTAACGGTCGTCATCTGCGTCTCCTCTACTTGGCTGAAAACCCTTCTAAAACATTACTCCACTTCAAGCAACGTGATTCCAACCGGTTCTACCGGCATGTCGCGGCCATCGGTGGTGACGCTCTGAATCTTGTCTACAACGTCCATTCCGCCGGTAACTTCGCCGAAAACGGTGTGCTTGCCGTCAAGGTGCGGGCATGCAGCGGCGGTGACGATGAAGAACTGTGAGCCGTTCGTGTTCGGGCCGGCGTTGGCCATTGCCAGCGCGCCGCGAACAACTGCGTGGTCGTTGAATTCATCTTCAAACTGGTAGCCGGGGCCGCCGGTTCCTGTCCCCTCAGGGCAGCCGCCCTGAATCATGAAGTCGGGAATTACGCGGTGGAAGGTCAATCCGTCGTAGAAGCCGTCTTGGGCGAGCTTGCGGAAGTTTTCAACCGTCTTCGGAGCGTCGTCCTCGAACAGCTCGATCGTGATATCGCCTTCACTGGTGGTCATCGTCGCGGCGGACATAAACGGCGTTCCTCTCGTATGCGGGTTTAGTGCGCGTCAACTTGCGCAATAGGAACCTAAACGATGGAGCACTACTGAGGGGCTCAGCCGTAGTACTTCAGCTGCGAGATACGAACCGTCGGCCCTGCCGTCGGCGGCACCGTGAACCAAAGAACAATGTTGCGGTACTTCTTGCTCTGGCCGCCTAGGCCAAGCAGCAGCGTCTTATCGCCTGGCTTGTCGGCCTTGTTTGGCTGCGGATCGGTCGTACTTAGCGCGGCCTGATCAACCGAGGCGGCCTGACCGAGCTTGGTCCAGGCCGGATCATCGATCGATTGCGGCGGATCGGTCGTTGCCGAACCGAGCACGGTCACGGTGAAACCCGGAGTAACGGTTGTGAGCGTCAGCTTCGTAACCTTCTGCGTCGAGCCAAGGTCGACGTTGAGACCGACATCCATCGGTGCGATCACTCCGGGCGTATTGCCGGGTGCCGTCGTGACGAACCAAGTCGGAGTTGCCTTCGTGCCGACCGCCTTACTCGGCTCGTTGTAACTGGTTGCACTCTCGTCGGGGTCGTAAAGCGATGCTGCGTCAGCTGCGAGCGGAATCACCGGGTGGGCGGGCTTCGGAACCACCGGGGTGATTGGCACCGGTACCGGGCTTGGGCCAACGCTAGGGGTAACCGGGGCAGGATCGACTGGTGGCAGATTGGTTGGCACGGGATCGCTCAAAGGCGGGACCGAAGAGGAAGGCGTGGTCGGAACTGCAGACGCGGTCTGCGCGACAACCTTGACTGCTGTCTTACGCGCCGGAAGCGTGTCGTTGATCGCAGCCACACCGGCAGCGACGGCGGCTCCCGTCATCAGCAGCGTGAAAACGCCCGCCAGAGCGATCGTTTGCACGCCAGGGATTCCGCGCGGACCGGAAAAAGCGGTGCCGCACTCGAGGCACCAGTCCTGTCCAGCAACGCGGCTTGCGCCGCAAACCGTGCAAGCCGTGCCAAAGCTAGCGGGCACTTCGCCGCCGGCAGGGGCGAGAACGTCATCTCCGGGCAGCTGGAACTCAGGCTCGCCAGGAATCACGACTGGGTTAAGAAGTCCGTCCATCATCCGTTATCTTCGCACAGTCGGCCGCGGCCAACCACAGGTTCGATTCAGCCCTCAGCGCCAACCGGCTCGAGCGTGATCGTCGTTCCCTTGATGCTCGCGCCGCTAACGGCCTCGATAATCCGCGCTGCATCCCCTTCGGGAACCGAAAGGAATGAGAAGCGCTCGAAGATCTTGACGTCGCGAACGGCCTCCCCGCCGACTCCCGCCGCAGAGGTCACGGCCTTGACCAGATCGGCCGGTTTGATTCCCTCGGCCTTACCGGCAGCGACGATCAGCTTCGACCATGGACCTTCCTGATCAACGCTCTTGTCAACGTGAGGCTTGTCGTGGCGGTGCGGCTTCTCGGCAACCGGAGCGGCGGCGGTCTTAGCCCCCGGCGCCCAAGCCGTCATCTTGACGCCGGTGTGCTTCTCAATTGCCTCCAGCTCGCTCTGCTGCTTGGGCTCGACAAATGTGATCGCGCGGCCAGAGCGGCCAACGCGGCCGGTGCGGCCGATGCGGTGAACGTACGTGTCAGGCGAGATCGGCACGTCGAAGTTGACGACGTGCGTGACCGATGAGATGTCGAGCCCTCGGGCGGCGACGTCGGTGGCAACGAGAATCGGCACGCGCCCGCCCTTGAACGCCAGCATCACTCCGTCGCGTGAGCCCTGTGACATATCGCCGTGGAGCGCACGGACGTTCATCCCCTTGTCGCGAAGCGTGCGGAAGAGCTGGTCGCAGCGAATCTTCGTGCGCGCGAACACAATTGCCTGCGTCGGCTTCTCGGCGGCCAGCACTTCGACCAGCTTGGCGGGCTTGTCCTTCTGACCAACCTCGAGCCGGAACTGCTCGACCGTGTCAACGGTCAGCGTCTTCGCCTCAACCTTGATTACCTCAGGCTCATATAGGTAACGGTCGGCGAGCTTGCGGATCGGCGGCGGCATTGTCGCGCTGAAGAGCGCGGTCTGGCGGCCGCTTGGCGTGCGCGAGAGGATCTTCTCGACATCCTCGAGGAACCCGAGGTCGAGCATTTCATCGGCCTCGTCTAGAACTACGAAGCGGCAATCGTGAAGAATTAGCGAGGCGCGCGTGATTAAGTCGAGCACGCGGCCGACAGTGCCGACGACGATCTGACCACCGGCGCGAAGCTGAGCCTGCTGAGTGCGGATCGGCGCGCCGCCGAAAACGGCCACAACGTCAACGCCTTTTGTCTCGCCGTAGGCGCGCAGCGCCTGCGTTACCTGAATGCAAAGCTCGCGCGTCGGGGTGAGGACGATCGCTTGGCAATCTTTGATCTCCGGATCTATGTACTCAACAAGCGGCAACCCGAAGGCGGCTGTCTTTCCAGAGCCGGTCTGAGCTTGGCCGATAATGTCACGCCCTTCCATCAGCGGCGGGATCGTCTGCTCCTGAATCGGGCTTGGCTCTGTGTAGCCAACGTCGCGCAGCGCTTGGAGGGTCGTCTCGGAGAGTCCGAGGTCGGCAAATGAAGTCACGGCAGGCAGACTAGGGCTTTGCGGCAGCAGTGCACGGAACGCAGCGACCAGACGCTCAACCGCGCCGGCAGGCTAACCTCGCTGCGCATATGAGTCTTACCGTTGTTGGATCGATTGCTTATGACGCCGTAACAACCCCGTTCGGGGAGCGCGAGCGGATGCTCGGCGGCGCCGCGACCCACTTCGCCTTGGCCGCCTCGTTCTTCGACGAGGTCCGCGTGATTGGCCCGGTCGGCGACGACTTTGACGCTGAATCCTGGGAGGCGCTGCGCACGCGCGGCACGATCACCGACGACGTCGAACAGATTGCCGGCGGCAAGACCTTCTTCTGGAAAGGCGAGTACCACGACAACCTCAATAGCCGCGAGACCCACGTAACTGAGCTGAACGTGTTCGAACAGTTCAAGCCGAAGCTCTCCGACGAGGCGAAGGACTGTGACGTGCTGTTCCTTGCCAACATCGTTCCCGAGCTACAGAACGAAGTTCGCGGCCAGTGCCAGCAGGCTCGCTTCGTAGCGATGGACTCGATGGACCTTTGGATCAACATCGCACGTGATTCGCTGCTGGAGACAATCGCAAACGTTGACTGTCTGATCCTCAACGACGAGGAACTCGAGCTGCTGACCGAGGCCCCGAACTTCGTCGCTGCCGCAGGCGAGATCCTTAAGTGGGGTCCCAGCTCGGTGATCGCCAAGCAAGGGAAGTACGGTGCGGCACTCTTCACGGCCGACGGCTACTTCGCTCTACCAGCCTTCCCGCTTTCATCTGTGGTCGATCCAACCGGCGCCGGCGACAGCTTCGCCGGTGGCTTCGTTGGCTATGTTGCCGCCCACCCGGAGCGACCGGTCAACCATCAACTGCTCGCGCAAGCGATGGTCTACGGAACCGCGCTGGCTTCATTCAACGTCGAAGATTTCGGCACCGAGCGGATCGTCTCACTGACCGGGCCAGAGATCGCGGCGCGGGTTGACGAACTGCAGCAGATGACGACCTTTGCGCACGAGCCAATAACGCTTCGCAGCTAGCGCCAGAATCGCTTCTAGCGCCCGCGCGCCAAAACACTGCGCTCGACAGCAGCTGCCTGTACTATCGCTCAATTATGAGCACCTGGGTATTCATTTTTTTGATGGTCGTCCTCAAAATTCCGATCTTGGGACTCTTCGGAATCATCTGGTGGGCCATAAAACAGACGCCGGAAGAGGCCGAGGATGCAAGCGGCAGCGGCGGCTCGCTTAAGCCGCGATCACCGCATCCGCGCAGCCCGCTCCCGCGCGCACCGCGGCGTGGCCCTCACGGCGATCCGGCCGTCTCAGCGCCCGATCGAATGCGCGTCACCAGCTCGCACCAGCACGACCGAGCCTAAGCTCGCGACGAGCGGTACGGGCAGCCGTTTAGGATCAGCCGATGGCTACTGCTTCGGTTCTCTCTGACGGAACAATCCGCCGCCTCGTAGGCGAAGGGCGGATCGTGATCGAACCGTGGGACGAAACAATGGTCCAGCCGGCCAGCGTTGACCTGCGGCTTGGGAATTCGTTCCGCGTATTTCACAACCACCGCGTCAGCGCGATCGACCTCAAGGACCCGCCTCAGGATCTGACAGAACCGGTGACGATCGAGCCGGGCGAGCCGTTCATTATCCACCCGGGCGAGTTCTGCCTCGGCCGCACCGAAGAATGGGTCGAGCTGCCCGACGACATCGTTGCGCGGATTGAAGGCAAATCTTCGCTTGGCCGACTGGGGCTAATCGTCCACGCTACGGCGGGCTTCTGCGACCCGGGATGGAAGGGCACGCTGACGCTGGAGCTGAACAACTTGACGCGGGTGCCGATCAAACTTTGGGCCGGACTGCCGATCGCGCAGCTCTCGTTCATGACACTCGACCAAGCCGCGGAGCGACCCTACGGCCACCCCGAACTCGGCAGCCATTACCACGGTCAGCGCGAGGCCACCGAGAGCCGTTACGAGGGCGGACCGGGGAGTCAGATCGCGTCCGGCGGCGGCGTTGAGTAGCGTGCCGGATATGACGCACGCAACATTGATCCTTGCTGCCGAGGCGGCAAAGAGCGAAACACCATTTTTCATCATCGGCGTGGCCTTCGCTGCCTGGGCGGTAATCATCGGCGGTATCGGGACAGCCTCCGAGTCGTTTCCGCCGAGCCGCGGCGCTGGGATCGCAATGGGCGCAGTTTCGGTATTGCTGGCAGCGGCCTGCATGGTCACTGTTCTGCTCGTAATTGGCTGAGCAGTTGGCTCGCTCGTACGTCCTAACGCTTCGCCGCGAGGGTGACTCGGAACGCCAGCGCTTCGCAACGGTTGATGGCGCGCTGGACGCACTCGAAACAGAGATCCGCGCGATGGCCCAGACCGTGCGCAGAACAACCACGAAGTCGCTAGGCCGCGAATACGAACCGGTCGAACTGGTCGCAGTCAGAGCCGAGATAAGCGGCCCGAGCACGCGCGGTGGCGTTGACCTGCGTGGCGACGGTTCGGTTCAAGCCTTTAGCGGAAGGGTCCGCCGCGCCGTAATTGAGCCGCGGGAGGGCGAAGATCCATACGGCGCGCTGCGCAGAGTGCTCGGCGGCCCCTAAAGGTTTAGCGCCGCGCCGTTGCGGCGAAGCCAGTCGCGCGGCTCACGGTAACCGGGGAGATGCTGCTCGAGCAGCGCCCAGAAGCGCGGAGAGTGGTCGAGCACTACAAGGTGGCAAGCCTCGTGCCAGACCACGTAGTCGATCAGCTGCGGCGGTCCGAGCAGCAAACGCCAATTAAACGAGAGTGCACCGCTCGACGAGCAGCTCCCCCAGCGAGTGCGCTGATCACGAATCGAGATTGGCCCGCACTCGACTCCGAGCGCCGTCAAGGCCGGGCGAAGGCGTTCGACTACCTCTGCTTTCGCCTGGCGCCGATACCAGCGCTCGATTGCCTCATCCCGCCGCCGATCGGCTGGAACGAGTAGCCGCTGACCGCTCCGATGAACGCGCGTGCGGCCAGCCTCCTCCCTAACCGTGAGGAGCTGGCCCAGCAGAGGGAGCGTCCCTTCAGGCCGGGCGAGCGCGCTGCGGGCCAGCCGAAGGTTCTCGCGCCGTTTGGCGATCCAGGGACCGAGCTGCGCGATCGCATCGTCCGCCTCGCTAGCGCTCGCCGACTGCGGCAACGTTACAAGCAGCGAGCCGTCAGGCTCAACGCGGACGCGGACGCGCCGCGCTCGCTGCGAACGCCGCACCGTGAACTGTTCGCTGATAGCCACGCGGCCGAGCCTATGCTCCGGCGCGGCGGGCTCGTAGGATTGCCCTGTGCCGCAATCAATCGTTTCTCTGCCGACCGACGTCCGCTCCCCGTTCGAGGTCTACGTCAACGGGGTGCTCCAGCACCAGCCGGCCGATTACCAAGTTCGTGATGGGGCGCTTGTGTTCCCACGCTCGCTAGTTAAAGACAAGGTCAGCGGATGGCGCTGGGCGCTTGGCGCTTGGGGGGTTGGCACCTACCGCCAGGATGATTCGATCGACGTTCGCTGGTCGCGCCCGGATGGCAGCAGCGCGGTCGCCGAGCAGCTTGAGGTGAGCGAAGTTATTGACTGAGCCACGGGCGCTGCAGCTTCAGTGCCCCGAGAATTGCCTGCGTCGCCGGCGAACGGTTCAGCGTGTAGAAGTGAATTCCTGGCGCGCCACCTGCCAGCAGCTCAGCGCATTGGAGCGTCGCGTAAGCAACTCCGAGCGCCTCGACCGCGCGCCCGTCATCGCTACGGCCTTCGAGCGCTGTGAGTAGCTCGGGCGGAATTGTTGCGCCGCAGAGCGTCGTCATCCGCGCAAGCTGCGCGACGTTGCTGATCGGCATGATGCCCGGAATGATCGGCACCGTAATCCCGACCTCGCGGGCCCTGAGCACAAAGTCGAAGTAGGCATCGTTATCGAAGAAGAGCTGAGTGACGAGGAAATCGGCGCCAGCATCAACCTTCTCTTTAAGGAAGCCGAGATCAGCATCGGCACTGATCGCATCGATGTGCGTCTCTGGGAAGGCAGCGGCACCGATCGCAAACGGATACTCCGCGCTGATCATTTCGACCAGCTCGCGCGAGTACTCAAGACCGCCCTGTGTCTGACTCCACTCAGTCTCACCTTGCGGCGGGTCGCCGCGCAGCGCCAGCACGTTTTCAATTCCAAGTTCAGCCATCTGATCGAGCGTCGCGCGCAGCTCGTCAACGGTTGAACCGACGCAGGTGAAGTGCGGCATCGCTTCAATCCCAAACTCGTCGCGGATCCTAGAGACGATCTGAATCGTCTTTTCGCGCGTTGAACCGCCGGCGCCATAGGTAACTGAGATGAAGGCCGGCTCGAGCGGCACGAGCTGTTCGACGGCCTCAAGCAAATTGCGGTCGCCCTCCTCGCTCTTCGGTGGGAAGAACTCAAATGAGAACTGCGGCTCGGTGCTGCCCTCTAGCAGTTGATCGATGCGCATCGGCTAATCCTACGAGGCGCGGACTAGATCAGCTGCCAGAGTTCTGGCTGATCCTCACCATCACCCTCGCTGCGCTCGGCGCGCCCGGTCACTTCGAGGTGGCGCAGGTAGCAAAGCGTCTCTGAGAGCCACCAGTTGGCGTTAACCGGAGTGAGCGCGTCGCCGTGGACCGATTGGACAACCTCAAAGGCAGTCATTGGCTCGTCCTGCGCGAGCGCGTCAATCACGCCGTCGATCCGCTCGGCGATCGCGATCCGGTTGGCGGTGATGTGCGCGGGTACTTCGGCGAAACTGCGGCCATGTCCAGGGAGGCAGAGCCTCATGTCAAGGTCCTCGATCACTTCGAGCGAATTGAGGTACTCGCCGACCGGATCGGGGGTCCAGCCGTAGTCGTAGTAGAGCGATGGGCGGCCGAGCAGGTGGTCGCCGGAGATCAGCAGGCGACGCTCCGGCTGGTAAAGGCAGACGTGCGACGGAGCATGGCCGGGTGTCTCGACGACATCCCAAGCGCCAAGGTCGGTGTTGATCTGAACTCCGGGCACGAGGTCGCGGGCCGGTTCGACGATTCCGGAGAAACCCGATCCGCGGCCCTTGGCCTGCTCGGCGTAGGCGCGCAGCGGCGCCTGCGGCACGCCGCTCAGGATCGCCACTTCGATCCGCCGCTCCAGTGCAGCCTCAGGATCTGTCGTTGCCTGAACGGTGTGCTCGTGGTTGGCGTGCATCCAAAGCTCGCAGCCGGTCGCCTTAACGATTGACGCCGCCTGCCCGTAGTGATCGGAGTGGGCGTGCGTACAGACGAGCAGCCGAATCAGGTCAATCCGCAGGTTCACTTGCTGCAGCGCCCGCTCAAGCTGGGCCATCGACCCCGGCTGGTCCATCCCGCAGTCAACGAGCACGATCCCGTCACCTGCGGCGAGCGCCCAAGCGTTGCAATGGGGCACGCCCGGCCAAGGCAGCGGCAAGCGCAGGCGCCAGACGCCTGGGAGTACCTTTTCGCCGCGGCCCAGCTCGCGCGTTCTTGAAGATTCACTCACAACGGTTTCCAGCCTACGGATCAAAGCCCGCCGACGCGGCTGGGGCGATAGCCTGCCGCCAGTAACTCAGCGACCGAGGGGATGAGATGACCAACGAGCAGTCACATATCAGCGGCAAAATCGACGCAACCGTCACGACCAAAGTTGCCAAGGCTTACTTCGACGCCTTGGTAGCCCACGACATCGACGCCGCAGTCGCCTGCTGGCGCCCGGGCGGCCGCGAGAACGTTCGCGGGCAAGTCGATACGACGGCGCCCGACGGGGTTCGCGAGTTCCTTGGCGGCATCTTCGAGCCCTTTCCAGACTTCCATTTCAACGTCGTCGAAGTGACGGTTGAGGACGACCGCGCCGCAGTCCGTTGGGAGGCGACCGGCACGTTCACCGGCGGTCCGTTCCAGGGAATCGAACCGAACGGCACGAAGATCGAGCTCGAAGGCGTAGACGTACTGATTGTCCGTGACGGATTGATCGTTGAAAACAACGCCTTTGCCGACGGGATGACGATTGCGCGCCAGCTCGGGCTGCTGCCTCCCGACGGCTCGAAGATGGACGCCGGCATGAAGAGCGCCTTCAACGGCCGCACGAAGCTGATGGCAAAGCTCGCCGCCAGCGAGCCCGAGCAGATTGCTGAAGGGGTTTGGGTGATGCGCGGCGGCTTCCCCGGCAAGACGATGAACGTCTACTTCGTCCGCGACGGCGACGGCGTGCTGCTCTTTGACGCTGGCGTCAAGTCGATGGGCCCGGCGATCGCAATTGCAGGCGCTCAGCTAGGCGGGATCACTCGAGTCGTGCTCGGCCACAGCCACGCCGACCACCGCGGGGTCGCGCCGCAGCTCGGCGTGCCGGTGCTCTGCCACGCTGAGGAGGTCGCCGACGCCGAAGGCGACGCGGGTGAGCACTATTTCGACATGTCTAAGCTCAACGCCGTAGGACGTGCGCTACTGCCTCGGCTACTCGTCGGCTGGGACGGCGGCCCGGTAAAGATCAGCGGCACGTTGGCCGAGGGCGACGAGATCGCGGGCTTCAAAGTGATCCACCTGCCTGGCCACGCACCGGGACTGATCGGCCTCTGGCGAGAATCAGACCGCTTCGCGCTCGTGAGCGATTGCTTCTACACGCTCGACCCACAGACCGGGTTTAAGGGCCATGCTCGAGTGCCGCATGCGGCATTCAACTGGGACACCGAGATGGCGCGCCAGTCGATGCGGAAGCTCGCAGCGCTTGAGCCTGCGACCGCTTGGGCTGGCCATACCGAGCCGCTGACGGGCGACGTGCGCGGCCAGCTTGAAACTGCCGCCGCGACTACCTGATGGGCCGACGCTCACGCCGACGCTCACGTGAGCAGGGCGCCGGGCCAGCGATGCCCGAGCCGCCGGGCGTGGAGTACCGCTCCGATGACGGGATGGTGCTTGAGCTGCGCTGCGTGATGAGTCCGAAGACGCGGGCGCAGTACACGAAGACGTTTGAAGGCAACATCCTCTCGCAAGAGGACGCTTGGCACCGCGCGCTGGAATTCCTTTTCGAGCGCCTTGCGCTGAGCTGGACGATCAATGAGGTTGAAACGAGCGGCCAGAGCGACCTCTTGGCGCGGCTTCGCGCCTGCAGCCGCGAAGAGCGAGACTTCGTCCGCGCCAGCATCCGTGAACACTGCGCCGAATGGTTCCCCGACGTGAAGGCGCCATGAGCCAGGGCGAATCGAATGAGGCCGCAGCCGAGCGCGTAGCGGCAGTTATTAATCCAGCAGCGATGGCCGAGCTGCTCGTTGGCTGGTGCCTTGAAGTCGAACCGCATCAGAAGGTCGTGATCCGCTCAACGGCGATGGCAGCGCCGCTGATGTTGGAGCTGCAGCGGGCGGTACTTGCGCGCGACGCTTGGCCCACGCTCCACGTTGAGCTGCCGGGTCAGGCCAAGAACTTTTATGAGAGCGCCCGCGACGCCCAGCTAGACGACTTCGACGACGTGGCAATGGCCGAGGCGAAGGAGCTAACGGCGGTGCTTGGGATTCAGGCACCGCATGATGCACGCGAATTGGCGGGAGTCGACCCGGCAAGGATCGCGCGCGCCGCGCGAGCACGCAGGCCGCTGCGCGAACGAACGATGAAGAAGCGCTGGTGCTCGACGCTGTGGCCAACGCCAGCCGGCGCCGAACTCGCAGGGATGGAACTGGAGGAGTTCGCCGCCTTTGTCCGCGGCGCAACCTTCCTCGAGCGGCCCGACCCTCCGGCCGCGTGGGGCGAGCTAGGCGCCTTCCAGGCCGAGCTAATCGAGCGGCTCGAAGGCGTCCGCGAGTTGAGAATTGAGGCTGAGGGGACCGATCTCAAACTGAGCGTTAAGGGCCGAACCTGGGTCAACAGCGACGGGCGCCGCAACATGCCCAGCGGCGAGATCTTCAGCGGCCCAGTCGAGAACAGCGCCGAGGGGCGTATCCGCTTCACGATCCCCAGCTCGCCGGCGGGGGTTGAAGTCGATGGCGTTGAGCTGGTCTTCTCCAAAGGGGTCGTCGTCGAGGCGCGAGCTGAGCGAGGCGACGAGTACCTCCAACAGGCGCTAAGGACCGACGAAGGAGCTCGCAAACTAGGCGAGGTTGGAATCGGTACAAACTTCGGCATCACGCGCCCGGTCGGCTCGATTCTCTTTGACGAGAAGATCGGCGGGACCGTTCATCTGGCGCTCGGCCGCTCCTACCCGGAGACCGGCGGGCGCAACGAAAGCGCGCTCCACTGGGACCTGATCTGCGACCTGCGCAAGGGTGGCAAGCTAACTGCCGACGGCGCGCCGCTGCTCGTTGACGGCCAGTTTGTAGCTCCGGCCTGAACCGCGCTGGGCGCGGGCGTGTGGCCGCAGCGCCGTTTGCCCAGTAGCGTGGGGGATGAAATGCCCCGTCGCCGGACAAAGATAGTCGCCACTATTGGCCCTGCTTCGACAGACCGAGAGGTGCTGCTCGCGATGGTCAACGCTGGCATGGACGTTGCTCGGCTCAACTTCAGCCACGGCACGCACGAGCTCCACGCAGAGACTGCGCGGCTTGTGCGTGAAGCATCTGAGCGCGCTGGGCGCGCCGTGGCAATTCTTCAGGATCTGCCCGGGCCGAAAATTCGCATCGGGCAGATCGAAGAGGGCGAAGTACTGCTGCGGGCCGGCGACAAGGTCACCTTCAGCTGCCATGCCAACGACGAGAAGCCAGGCAACGCGGGCCACCTGACGGTCAACTGGCCAGGGCTCGCAACAGCCGTTGAGCTCGGTGAGTCGGTCTACCTCGCCGACGGATCGGTGCGGCTGCGCGTAAAGGACCGCCGCCCCGACGACCTTGAGTTCGACTGCGAAGTAGAGCTCGGCGGAATCATCGTCTCGCGCCAAGGGCTGAACATTCCAGGACCGGCCGATGAGCTGCCTTCGGTTCCCGAGGAAGACCTCGCCCATCTGGCGGCTGGAATTGAGATTGGCGTTGACATGGTTGCGCTCAGCTTCGTGCGCAAGCCGGAAGAGGTAACGGAGCTGCGCGAGCACACGCGCGTGCCGCTGATCGCGAAGATTGAGAAGCCTCAGGCCGTGGCCCGCGCCGAGGACATCATCCGCGTCAGCGACGCAATCATGGTGGCCCGCGGCGACCTTGGAATTGAGCTGCCGATCGAAGATGTGCCGATGGTCCAGAAGCGGCTGCTACGGCTAGCCGGCGAGCACGCTCGCGCTTCGATCACAGCGACGCAGATGCTCGATTCGATGGTCCGCTCGGCGCGCCCAACGCGAGCCGAGGTGGCCGACGTCGCAAACGCAATTTTGGATGGAACCGACGCAGTGATGCTCTCGCAAGAGACCGCCGTCGGCGCCTACCCGGTTGAGGCCGTGGCGATGATGGATTCGGTCGCCCGCACGACCGAACGTGAGGCGCCCTACCAGCGTTGGAACGAGCATCGCGTGCGCCGCGACGGCCGCGATCCCGGCTACACCGTCGCTCATAAGGCCGTTGCCGCAGCGAGCGAGTTGGAGCTCGACGCGATCGTCGTTCCTACGCTCTCGGGCCGCTCCGCGCGGCTAGTGTCAGCGCACCGACCGACGGTGCCGATCTTCGCGCTATCCCCCGGCCAAGAAACGGTCCGTCGCTGCGGCCTGCTGTGGGGGGTTACTGCCGGTCTGCAACGCCGTCACGAGACGACCGAGGAGCTAATCGCCGATTCAGCGCGCCGGGTCGTCGAGCTCGGCTGGCTCAAGCCTGGCCAGCGGGTGGGCATCACGGCCGGACTTCCGAGCGGTCAGCCAGGTACTACAAGCTTGCTCCAGATTCAGAAGCTCGAAGCGCCAGGCGATCACAGCCAGCGGCGCTAAGGCGCGGCACTACACTTTGTATAGTGGTACCTGTATCCACCAATTTGAAACTTAAGGAGTAGCGCAATGGCCCTTCCAGAGATCAGCGACAGCAGCTTCCAGGCCGACGTAGTAGAGGCCTCATCTGAGACACCAGTTCTGGTTGATTTCTGGGCTCCTTGGTGCGGGCCCTGCAAGATGGTCGGCCCGGTTCTCGAGCAGATCGACGCCGAGCGCGATGACGTTCGCGTCGTCAAGCTCAACATCGATGACAACCAGCAGACGGCGGCAAACTTCGGCGTGATGTCAATCCCGACGATGATTCTGTTTAAGAACGGCGCCGCCGCAGCTCAGATCGTCGGCGCTCAGCCGAAGCCGCGGATTGAGCAAGAGCTCAATAACGCCCTAAGCGCCTGAGCTCAGGCTTTTTCGAGCTTGATCAGAAGTTCGTGACCGTCGAGCGTGGTCGCTGACGCGCCGTCGAGCGCGTCGGTGACCTCGATCGTCGTCGCCAGCGCCTCATCGGCGATCAGCTGCTGATGCTCTCGAGCAGCGGCAATCATCGCTCCGTCGCCACTCAGTTCAAGCGCAATACGGTCCTCGACCGCCAGCCCCGCCTCCTTGCGCGCGTTCTGGACGGCGTGGATTACTTCGCGCGCGAGGCCGCGGCGGAGTAGCTCGTCATCAAGCTGGAGGTCTAACGCAACCGCGTGCGAGCCCTCGCGCTCAAGCTGGTAGCCGCCGAGCGGCTGCATCGCCAGCAAAAGATCATCCTCGCCGAGCGGGTGCTCGTCACCGTCGATTACGACGCCGACCGTGCCGCCATCACGCAAGGTGGCGGCAACGTGCGCTGGGTCGAGCGCAGCAACCGCCGCTGCCACCAGTGGCATCTTGTTGCCAAAGCGCGGGCCGAGCGTGCGGTAGTTGGCTTTGACCTCGTAGGAGCCAAGCTCGTCGGCGTTGTCTACAAAGCGCAGCGCCTCAACGTTCAGCTCGTCCTCAACAATTCCCGCCAGCTGCGCGATCGCTTCGCGCTCCGGGCCGGCGGCAACGACGACCGCTTCGCGCAGCGGCTGGCGCAGCTTGATCTTCGCCTGGCCGCGCGCAGCGAGTCCAAGCCGCACCGTCTCACGCGCCGTTGCCATCGCCGTCTCAAGGCCAAGGTCGCGCGCCGCGCCAGGCTTCGGCCAATCGCAGAGATGGACCGACGGCTCGCTGCCGTCGAGGTTGTCGTAGATCTCATCGGCGATAAACGGGGTAAACGGAGCGAGCAGCTTGGAAACTGTGATCAAGGCCTCGCGCAGAGTCCCGATCGCGACAGCGTCGCCCTCCCAGAAGCGCCTGCGCGAGCGCCGCACATACCAGTTTGAGAGATCGTCAACGAAGGCCGCGATCGCGCGGCCGCCGCTGGTGGCGTCGAAGCCTTCGAGCGCTTCTGTCACCTCCTCAACCGTCGCCGCAAGGCGTGAGCGCAGCCAAAGATCGAGCTCCGTCTCTTCGCCTTCGATCAGATTCTCGCCGGCCGCGTTCTCGTAAAGAACGAGGAACGAGTAGCTGTTCCAAAGCTGCTTGAGGAAGAGTCGAACGCCATCGCCGACGGCGTCGATCGAGAAGCGGTAGCCGTCCCAAGGCTGCTTGGCGGTGAAGAAGTACCAGCGCATCGCGTCGGCGCCAAAGCGGTCGAGAATCTCCCACGGCTCAACGACATTTCCGATCGACTTGCTCATCTTGCGGTCGTCTTCGTCACGGATGTGGCCGAGGCAGACGACCGCCTCGTAGGAAGACTTGCCAAAGAGCAGTGTTGAGACCGCCAGCAGCGAATAGAACCAGCCGCGCGTTTGATCGATCGCCTCACAGATGAAGTCGGCTGGGAAGCGCTGCTCGAACTTCGCTTCGTTCTCAAACGGCGCGTGGTACTGAGCGAACGGCATCGCACCTGAGTCGAACCACACATCAACGACCTCAGGGACACGCTGCATCGGCTCGCTGCACTGCGGGCAAGGGAAGCCCACGTCGTCAACGTAAGGGCGGTGCGGATCGTCGATCAAGACGCCCGAGAGCTGCTCGAGCTGCTCGAACGAGCCGACGCACTCGGCGTGGCCGTTGGCGCAACGCCAGATAGGCAGCGGCGTTCCCCAATAGCGCTCGCGCGAAATCGCCCAATCGATGTTGCCGCGCAGCCAGTCGCCAAAGCG
>CAIJLJ010000130.1 GCA_903821395.1 uncultured Solirubrobacterales bacterium
ATCCCACGGCTCGCTGACAGCGTCCACGGCGTGGTGCTCAATGACGACGGTGGCGTAGACGAGGCGGCGACCGAAGCGCGGCGCGCCGAGATCCGTTCCTCACGCGAGAGCAAGTCACAGCTGACGACCGACTGGATGAAAAGCGAGCGCGAGCGAATCCTCGAGCACGGCGCCGACGCGAGCGGGCCGTTTGAGGTTCAGGTCCAGCGGATGTACGCCGAGTCGATGCGCCTCTCCGAGCAGTGGGCGGGGGAATTCCTCAGCTTCTGGGACCTACCTGAAGAGTTCGTCTTCCAGATCCCAACGCCGACCGTTGACGTCTCTCGCAAGCTAATCGCTGGCCGCGACCCTCACGAGCTTCAGCGCCAGCCACGGACAGAGGTGCGCGAGGAGGTCCCTCGCCCTGCCCCTAGCGGCGACCCGGCAGTCACGACTGAGACGCTCGAAGCGCTAATCGACGGCAAACTGCCCGACCATCAGATCCGTCAAATCCAGGGTGGCCGCAAAGACATCGAACGGTTCGCGATCAACCTTGAGATCGTCCAGCGCCGCTGGCCGTTCCCTGAAGATCGCGTGCTGCTGCCGATCGGCCTTCACCTCTGCATCGTTGAACTTCCGGACGGTCGCCGTGTTACAAAGTCAGACTCAGGCTTCGTCTTTGGCGATTACCGAGAGAATTGGAAGCTCACCGCGCGAGTCCGCGTGCGTGGCAGCTTCGAAGAGATGTACGAAATCTACCCTGAGAAGATGAGTCCAAACCCAGGCTGGAACGTGCTCCGCGAGTACTACGACCCGATCAACTTCACCTTGCTCGACGTTGAGTCGGTACCGCCCGGCTACCCCGTCGTTCACGACTTCTTGCCGGACCTTGAAGGCTTTTACCGCGACTGGCTCGGGCAGCCGCTGGCCGACGAGGGCAGCGTTGGCTAGTGAGCAGCTGACACTCGACCAGCTGCGTAGTGCCGTTGAGGACGGGAGCATTGACACCGTCCGTGTCTGCATCGCGGACCACTACGGGATGCTGCGAGGAAGAAGGCTCGTTGGTGAGGTCTTTGCCGCCGACCCGCAAGGCCTTCAGGCCTACTGCGATGGCGCACTGATCTGGGATGTCCACTGCGACATCTTCGAGTCAACCGACTACTCAAACTTCGGCACCGGCTACCCCGACGTATTTGCCCGCCCCGACCTGCCTTCGCTGATTCGCTGCGGGTGGTCGCCGGGTAGCACGCTGGTGATGAGCGAAGTACTTACGCCGCACGGCGAGCGCTCGCCGCTGGACCCGCGCGGACTGCTCCGGATCTTCGCTGAGAGGATCCCGACCGGCCCGATCGCAGCGTCGCTCGAGCTACGCGCCGGCGAAGGGGCGCTCACGACAGGTTGGAACGGTGACGAGGCGCCTGCCTTTGCTCAGCGCTGGCTCGAAGGGATTGAACTTTCGGGGATCGCCCTCAAACGCGTGGCGTGGGATAGCGACCGAGCCGTGCTGAGGGCCGAGCTAGAGCCCGCGGCGCCGCTGATGGCAGCCGATCAGCTGGTAGCTGTGCGATCGGCCGCGCGTGAGATTGGCCTGGTTGATGGCATTACCGTTACCGCTATGCCGCTGCTTCAAGCGAGCCAGAGTCCGGCGCGGATGCTGCTGGAGGCAGCGGAGCCACTCAGCGCTGACGCTGCGGCACGCCTCAATGACCTCGCTTTGCTCTGCCGCCCGCTGCCGCTTGATTGGGTCGGCGCCGAGCTGCTAACGAGCGGCGCTGAACTAGCTGCATCGCCGCAGGCCAGCCCCTACCTCGCGATCGCTGCCCTCGTGTCAGCGATCGGCGCACCGCACGCAGCGACCGCCGAGCACGCGCCCTCAAGCTACAGCGGCGCAGCCGACCAGTTCGACGCTGCCGCCTGGACGCGTGAGTGGTTCGGCGAGATGTTCGTCCACGACACGCTCGAGCTAGCCCGCCGCGAAGCAGCTATGCGAAGCGATGCGGCGGCCGGCTCAGACCAGGTTTCGGATTGGGACATTGAGCGTTACGGGGAAGTCGGCTGATGGGAGGCTGGGCGCAGC
>CAIJLJ010000131.1 GCA_903821395.1 uncultured Solirubrobacterales bacterium
TCTTACGGCGGCCCGATCAAGATCGTCAGCATTGAAGAGCACGCGCCATACGACCGTCCCCCGCTCTCAAAAGCGCTGCTGGCCGGCACCAAAGAGCTTCACGAGATCGCGCTCCGGCCGGCCGAGTGGCATTCCGAGCAGGATGTTGAACTGCTGCTCGGAGATGGCGCGGCCGGGCTCGATGTTGACCGCCGCAGGCTCGAGCTCGAATCGGGCTCGACGCTCGACTACGAACACCTCGTGATCGCAACTGGTAGCCGGGCACGGCAGCTGCCGGGTAGCGACCAGTACGAAAACGTCCACACGCTTCGAACACTCGATGACGCCGTTCGCCTGCGCGGAGTGCTGGCGCCAGGAAAGCGGCTCGTCGTCCTCGGCGCCGGACTGATCGGCCAGGAGGTAGCAGCAACCGCTATGGGCCACGGCGCCGAAGTAACGCTGATCGAAGCCGAGTCGCTCCCGCTAGCGCGCGCTCTCCACCCGGCAATGGCCCAGTGGCTGGTTGATCTGCAGCGCGAAGAGGGCGTTGAGGTACGACTTGGCGTGCGTGTGACCGAGATGATCGGCGACGGCGACCGACTCGAGGCGCTGATGCTCGACGACGGCTCACGCGTAGAGCTCGACGAAATGCTCGTAGCGATCGGCGTGATTCCCAACAGTGACTGGCTCCCTGACGAGATCGGCGCGCTGACCTTGCGTCCCGACATCCATGGAGCCGGCGACGTTGCTGGCGGTGACCACTGGGAGCTTGCAGCCCATCAAGGGAAGGCCGTAGCCCACGCGATTCTTGGCCGCGAAGCTGCACCGGTTCCATTCACGGGCTGGTGGAGCGATGTCCACGGCGTGCGAATCCAAGGACTGGGCCAGCCGGCGGCGAATGACGAGATCATGATTGAGGGCGAGCCTGGCGAGCGGTCGTTTCACGCGGTCGTCAGCCGCGACGGACTTCCAGTGGCAGCGATAGCTGTAGATAGTCCGCGCGAGCTCCCGCGACTACGCAAGCTCTTGACCGAACGCACCTCAACCGAACCCACCAAGGAGGCAGCATGACCCTAGTCCCAACGATCGACGAAATTGGTTGCGCAGCGCACGGCGATTGCGTTGAAATAGCGCCCCAAGTCTTCGTTCTAAACGGCGACGTCGCCGAGGTAATCGGCACCGGCCCAGACGACATCATCCTCGCTGCTGCCGAAGCCTGCCCATCTGTGGCGATCATCGTTACCGACAGCGCGACAGGCGACCAAGTTTACCCGTAAATACAGGGTTTGCGGCCTTATCATTCCTTCAGAATTGGTAGCTAGAGTATCTCTCAATGAAGCCTGACCGCCTAAAGGGAACATTCAACGCGCTGATCGCAATCGGCGCACTTTTCTGCGCCGTTTTTGTTCTCCTCTCGGTGCAGATGGTGCTTGGTAACGATCCAGCACTCGGCGCCGGCCGCGCCGCCAAGACTCGCGCCGCGCAGCAGGCAGCAAAGGCCAAGCGCGACCAGTGGCAGGCGAAGATTGAACGCGGCACCGACACAGCTGCAACGCAGCCCGCGCCCCAGTCTGACCAGACCTACGTTCAGCCGCAGCAGACCTACGTGCAGCCGCAGCAGACGTACGTTCAGCCGCAGCAGACGTACGTTCAGCCGCAGCAGACTTACCAGGCACCGTCGCAGTACGTCGCCCCCGCGCCGGTTCAGTCCAGCACCTCCTAGTTAGGCAGCAGCGAGAGCTGCGAGCCGTCATCATCAGCAGCGTTCCTCGAAAGGAAGGCTCCGATGCAGATCGTTATGACGGAAGACCGCGGCTCGGTCCGACACCTGATTCTCAACCGCCCCGAGAAGCGCAACGCAATGAACGCCGAGCTGATCCTCGCGCTCAGCGAAGCGATTGAGTACGCCGCTGACGATCCCGAGGTGCGCGTCGTCGTACTCCGCGGCGAAGGCCCAATGTTCTCTTCAGGCGTGGACTTCGCCAGCTTCCTACCGCTCGTCGAAGACCCAACGCAGCTGCGCAGCTTCCGTCGGCCACTGATCGAAAGCTGGAACCTGCTCGAAGAGATGACGAAGCCGACGATCGCTCAGATCCACGGCGCCTGCATCGGCGGAGCGCTCGAACTGGCTTTGGCCTGCGACCTGCGGACAATCTCCGACAGCGCAATCGTCGGCCTGCCCGAGACGCGCGTCGGCCTGATCCCCGACGTTGGCGGCTCGTCAAGGCTTCCGTCACTAGTCGGCCTTGGCCGCGCGAAGGAGATGGTGATGGCCTCGAAGATGATCAACGGAACGGAAGCTGAACGGATTGGCCTCGCCAACCGTGTAGCGCCCGCTGAAGAGCTAGACGCCGCCACCGACCAGCTCGTCGCCGAGCTGCTCGCCTGCGCACCGATCGCTGTTGGCCTCTCAAAGCGCGTGATGGACGCCGCCGCCAAGCCAGCGCTGGCGTTGACACTCGAGCAAGAGGTCGCCGCTCAGCAGCTCTGCGCCAATAGCGCAGACTTCGGCGAAGGCGTGAGCGCGCTGAGCGAGAAGCGCGATCCCAACTTCAGCGGAACTTAAGCCATCGAAAGGCCGCCGCTGACGTTCAGCGTCTGGCGTTGAAGGCAGCGTAAACCTCGGGCAGCGTCGCAAAGCGGCGATCTTCGGCGATCCGCTGATCGAGACCGAGATTGGCGAGCACTTCGCTCAGATGCTGATCTGCTCGAGCTAGCGCAAACGTGATGTCGTTCTGTTCGAAGAAATCAAAGAGCGTGTGCAGCTCGGCACCGGCGGAGTAGTCGACGTTGCCAAGCGATGAACCATCGATCACGAACCACTCAACAGGGTGCGGCGCTTGCGCGATCATCGCGCGGACAGCGTCGGCGTAGTTGCTTGCGTTAGCGAAGAACAGGTTCGCCGTGTAGCGGAAAACGATCAGACCAGGCTGGCTCTCTAAGCCCGGTCGGCTCGCGGTGTAAGTCGGGTCATTCACACCGTCGAGGCCGACCACGAATGCCCCGGGCGCCCACTGGTGTTTGAAGATGTGGAGGATCGAAAAAATGATCGCCACCGCGACGCCGTATTGGACGCCAAACACGCAGGTGATGATCGCGGTGTTGATCGCGGCCACAAACTCGAGCCTGCTTTGACCGAAAATCTGCCGCAGGCTTTTGACGTTGACCATCCGGCAACCAAGGATGAAAACGAGCATCGAGATCACAGCGATCGGCAGCTTGGCTAACAGAGACGAGAAGATCAGCAGCAGCAGGACGAGCAGCGCCATCGTGAGATTTGCAAGCTGCGTGCGTCCGCGCTCGTCGTAGAGAAACTGAGTCTTCGTTGCACTGCCGCTAACGGCCATCGTCGAGCCGAGGCCAGCAAGAAGGTTCGAACCAGAAAGCGAGAGTAAGTCGCGATCGAGCTGCGCCCGGACGCCCGTTTGCAGTGACACCGAGCGCGTGGTCACGGCCGTCTCGACGATGATCAGAAAGAAGCATGATGCGGCAATCAGCAAGATCGAACCACTGTTAGCCAGTAGATCGTTGAGGCCGACTCCGTCGGGCAGCCCTACCGGAGGGAGCCCCGCCGGTACGTCGCCGATGACCGCAACACCGGACGCGGATGCGCCTACCGCCGCCGAAACCGCGATTCCAAGCACCAGCGCGAGCAGCGAGCCCGGGACGTTGGGCCAGAAGCGCCGGCAGCCGAGCACTATCACTGCCGTCCCGAGAGCAAAAGCAACGGTCTTCCAATTGGTTTGGTCAGCAGCGTTCAGATTCGCCCATTGTTGAGCGAGCCACGTACCGTTTCCGGTCGGCAGGCCAAGCGTGCCGGGGATCTCCCTCGAAGCGATGAAGATGCCGATGCCGGCATAGAGGCCTACCGCCACGGGGACGCTAATCAGATCGGCAACGAAGCCAAGTTTGCATAGTCCCGCTATCAGCAACATGGCCGCGCAGACAAGCGCAATCACGCCAACGTATGCCAACCACTGCTGCGATTCGGGGAGCACACCGGCGATCGCCGCGCCTCCAAGCCCTGATGCCAAGACGGCCGCGACGACGGAGGAGCCTCCGACAACAAGATGCGAGCGAAAGCGGAAGATCGCAAAGACAACCACCGGGATGACCAGCGTGTAGAGCCCTGTGACAACAGGGATCTTCGCGATCTTCGCGTAGCCCATCACCTCGGGGACGGCGATCGCGGTGAGGGTGGCGCCGGCGATCAGATCGCGCGAGAGCCACTGACGCTTCTGGCCGCTCATCGGGCTTGCTCGGCCTCTAGCTCTGCTGTCAACATTTTGCGACCATACCTCGCGCGCGAGTGACGGATCAGCACTCAGCCACGATAAGGCCTGAGGCCTAGTCGAACGCTAAGCCATCGAAAGGCCGCCGCTGACGTTCAGCGTCTGGCCGGTCACAAATGAGGCGTCGTCGCTGGCGAGGAAGGCGATCGCCGCTGCGATCTCCTCAGGCTCGCCGGCGCGGCCCATCGCCGTCTTCGAAATCATTCCTTGCTGGAGCCGCTCACCAATTTCGCCGAGCATCGTTGAGGCGGCTTGGAAGAGCGGCGTGTCAACGGGTCCGGGCGCGACGGCATTGCTGCGCACGTTGTAGCGGGCAGACTCGAGCGCGATCGCCTTTGTGAAGCCGATCACGCCAGCTTTTGCTGTCGAGTAAACGACGGAACCAGGTGAGCCTGTGCGGCCAGCCTCGCTGGCAACGTTGACGATCACGCCAGCTTTGCGCTCGTGCATCGCCGGCAGCACTGCGTGCGTGCAGTTGAAGACGCCCTTGACGTTGACGGCGAGCAGAAAGTCCCAAAGCTCCTCGTCAGTGTGGATGAAGAAGGCAAAGCGATCGGTGCCTGCATTGTTGACGAGGATGTCGATCTGCCCGTGCTCAGCGGCGACAGCTTCAAAGCCACTGTGAACTGCGGCGAAGTCGGTTACGTCAAGCTCGATTGCGACGCCGCTGATCTCACCCGCAAGCTCGCGCGCGGCGTCAATCTGCAGGTCGGCCACGACGACCGTCGCCCCCTCGGCCGCGAGCCTGCGGCAGGTCGCGGCGCCAATTCCGCTTGCTCCACCGGTCACAACTGCCAACTTCTTCTCAAGTCTCATGCCCTGAAACCTATACTCCGCGCCGATGCCCTTGCCTTCCTCCGTCTCGATCATCGGCGCCAGCGGCGCTCTCGGCCAGGGCCTTGCGCTGCGCTGGGCGCAAGCTGGAGTACCGCTCGTCCTCGGCTCACGCGAAGCCGAACGCGCCTTGGAGGCCGCTGCCGCAGTCGTCGCTGCCGTCCCCGGCGCTTCAGTCGAAGGGGCCGACAACGTTGCCGCTGCGGCAGCCTCGCCGGTCGTCGTGCTCTCCGTCCCGTTTAGCGCCCAGGCCAAAACTGTCAAGCAGATCGGCGAATCGCTGACGGCAGGGCAGCTGGTGATCGACGCCAGCGTGCCGCTTGCCGCGCAAGTCGGTGGCAAGCCAACGCAGATGCTTGGCGTCTGGCAAGGCTCGGCCGCGCAGCAGGCCGCCTCACTCCTCCCCGAAGGCGTGCAGATCGTCAGCGCCCTGCACACCGTTAGCGCAGCGATGCTTGCCGACCCCGATCACAAGTTCGACGAGGACGTGCTCGTCTGCGGCGACGAGAAGGAACAGAAGGCAATCGCGTCGGAGCTGATCGAAACAATTGGCGGCCTACGCGCAGTTGATGCTGGCCGACTCGAGAACTCGCGCATCACCGAATCGCTGACGGCGCTGATGATCGGCATCAACATTCGCAACAAAGCGCACGCCGGCATCCGCATTACTGGCCTGTGACGCGCGGCCCGGTAGTCGTCTTGGCTGGCGGCACCGGCGGCGCCAAGCTGGCGCGCGGCCTGGTCGATCTCGTCGGCGAGGACCTCGTAGTGATCGCCAACACCGGCGACGACATAGAGATTTACGGCGTCCCGGTCTCGCCCGATCCAGACCTGATCAGCTTCACGCTCGCCGACCTGATCGACTCGCGCGGCTGGGGCATCAAAGGCGACAGCTTTCACGCGATGGACGCGCTGCGCCGGCACGGCAGCAGCGTCTGGTTCAACCTCGGCGACCGCGACATCGCCTGGTGTGCAGAACGAAGGCGCCTTCTGGAACGAGGCAGCACGCCAACGCGAGCGATGGCCCTCCTGACCAACGCAATCGGCGTCGAGGCGCGCGTGCTCCCGATGACCAACCAGACGGTCCACACCCAAGTTGAGGCTCGCGGCAGCTGGCATGGCCTCCAACAGTTCCTGATCTCCGAGCAAGGAAACGGCCCGGTCGATGGCGTTCGGCTCATCGGAATTGAAGAGGCAAGGCCGACTGCGGAGGTACTCGAGGCGATCGCCAGCGCGCGCACGATCATCATCGGCCCGTCCAACCCAGTGATCTCAATCGGGCCGATCCTCGAGCTGCCGGGCCTCTACGACGCCCTGCTTGATGCGCCCGCGCCGCTGCTCGCGGTCTCGCCGATCGTCGGGGGCGCGGTACTAAAAGGGCCGACAGCAGCGTTCATGGAGCACGCTGGCCTGAGCCTCGATGCGGCTGGAATCGCGGCTGCTTACGACGGCTTAATTGATGGCCTGATGACCGATGAGCCGGTCGCTCTTGGCGGGCTTAAAGTGACTGTCGCTTCAACGCTGATGGACTCGCCAGAGTCGCGCCGGATTGTTGCCCGCAACGCACTGGCAGCCGCAGAAGCGCTATCCCTCTGATTATGAGCCTCGTCGCCGTGCTGCCGGTCAAGCGATTCCCATCCGCCAAGGTGCGGCTTGCCAACGGCGGGCTCTCGTCGGCGCAGCGACTGGCACTAGCCACTGGGATGCTCAGTGACGTGCTCGCGGCACTGCGCCGCTGCAGCCTTGTTGACGACATCGTTGTCGTCACCAGCGAGCCGGGCGCAGAGGCGCTGGCGCGCGGCGCGGGTGCTCAGGTAGTTACCGACGACCCGAATGAAGGCCATAGCGATGCGGCTCAACGCGGAATTGATTGGGCGGTCGCGGATGGCGCCTTTCACACCTTGCTGATCGCCGGTGATGTGCCGGCGCTCGACCCCGCGGAGATTGATTCGCTGATCAAGTCGCTCGCCGATGACACTGAGGTTGTGATCGTCCCCGACCGCCACGGCAGCGGCACCAACGCGCTAATCCTTACCCCAGCCGACGTGATCAGCCCCGCATTCGGCGAGGGCAGCTGCGAGCGCCACCAGCAGCTCGCCACCGATGCCGGCGTGCAGGCCCGCGTCGAATCGAGCTTCGGGCTGGGCCTCGACGTCGATACCGCTGACGACCTCGAAGCGCTGACCGCGGCGCTCGAGGGCGCAGAGCCAAGCGTGGCCCCATTCACGCGAGCGGTGATCGGGCGGCTCGGCGCGCGGTGAGCCGGATCGAGCTGCTCGCCGTTGAAGGGCTCCCTGAGATCAACGCTGGCGATGATCTCGCAGCGCTAATTGCCGCCGCAGCAGATCAGCGGCTCGCCAGTGACGACCTTCTAGTGGTGGCCCACAAGGTGATCTCCAAGGCCGAGGGTTCGGTCGTCGAGCTTGCCGACGTGAAACCGTCGCCACGTGCGATCGAGCTAGCTGAGCGGCAGGGCCGTGACCCCCGCCAGGTCGAAGTAATCCTTCAACAGAGCGCCGAGGTAATTCGCGATGTTGGTGAGCTCTTGGTCTGCCGTACGCACCACGGCTTCATCTGCGCCAACGCCGGCGTTGACGGATCAAACTCCGGCGGCGACAGCCGCCTCGTACTACTCCCCCGCGACCCGGATGCAAGCGCCCGCGCCCTACGTGCCGCTCTCCCGGGCCATCCGGCCGTGATGATCACCGATTCCTTTGGTCGCGCTTGGCGGCTCGGGCAGGTTGACGTGGCGATCGGGCTCGCCGGTTTGCGCCCGCTCGACGATTGGCGCGGCGGAACCGACCGTGAAGGCCGCGCGCTGAGCGCGACGCTGATCGCGGTAGCCGATCAAGCCGCCGCTGCAGCCGACCTCGCGCGGACGAAAGACGGAGCCTGTCCTGCAGTGATCGTCCGGGGGCTCGGCCGACTGATCAGTGCTGACGATGGCCCAGGCGCTCAGGCGCTACTGAGGCCCGCGAGCGAAGATCGCTTCCTTTAGCCACCAAGCGAGTCAACACGCCAGCGCCGCGCGCCGCCGGGCGTCTCCACTGCAACCTCATCCTTCGGAGCCGCACCGAGTAGGGCCTGAGCGACCGGCGACTCGCTCGAAAGCTTGCCCTCGGCTGGCTTGGCCTCTGTCGGCCCGACGATCGTGAAGGTCTGCTGCTTGCCGGACTCCAGATCGGTCACAGTCACCGGCATTCCAAAAGCGACCACGGTCGCGTCGCCGTCTGCTTCAACCACGACGGCGCTGCGCAGGCGCTCGCGCAGGCGCAAGATCTTCGTCTCCATCATCGCCTGGTCATCCTTAGCGATGTGGTATTCGGCGTTCTCCTTCAGGTCGCCCTCTTCGCGCGCCGCCTGGATTCGTTTTGAAAGCTCAGCCCGCTTTGGGCCCTCGAGTTCGGCAAGCTCGGCCTCCAAGGCCTTTAGTCCTTCTGGAGTGATTGCTTGCTGGTCATCTGCAAGTGCGCTCATGCTGGAACCGCCTCGATTGTTCTTCCGATTGGGTATTGCGTTCTCACGCCGTAGAGAGTGTCACGTTCGAAGGCTGAACGACCAGCGCGGTGCGCGGCGGCGACGAGGTCGCTCGGCTCCAAGCGCACGCCGTGGTAGCTGCCCGCCAAGCGGCTTATGTTCTCTTCCATCAGCGTGCCACCGAGATCGTTAACTCCCCAGCGCAGCGCTTCGGTCGCCGTCTCTAGCCCCATCTTGACCCAGCTCGCTTGCACGTTCGCGACCGTCTTGCCGAGCGCCAGCCTGAAGATCGCGGTGTGCTTCAAATTCTCTTCGCGGCCAATCTCTTCGATCCCATGGGTGCGGCCGAGCAGCGTGTGAAACGGAATGAACGAGAGCGGAACGAACTCTGTGATCCCGCCGGTGCGCTCTTGCAGCTCACGGATTACTCGCATGTGTTCGGCCAACTCCCAAGGCTCTTCGATGTGACCGAACATCACCGTGCTGGTTGATCTCAGCCCAGCTTGGTGGCTGGCCTCAATGATCTCGACCCAGCGCGCGACCGGCAGCTTGTTTGGGCTAATCCGCTGGCGCACCCCGTCATCCAAAACCTCGGCCGCCGTACCTGGCGTGGAGCCAAGGCCAGCATCGGCGAGCTGAGCAAACACCTCGGCGGGAGGAAGCCCGGAGATGTCGCACATGTGGGCAATCTCCATTGGGCTGTAGGCGTGTAGGTGGAGCTGAGGCGCCGTGGCTTTCGCGAGCCGCAGCCAACTGAGATAGTCCTCAAGCTGCCAGTCCGGGTGAATTCCAGACTGGATGCAAAGCTCGCTGGCACCGAACTGGACCGCTTCGTCCACACGCCGGACGAACTCTGCCTCATCCAAGTTGTAAGCCTCCGGCGAGCGACGGCTCTGGCCAAAACCACAGAATGCGCAGCCAACGGTGCAGACGTTTGAGATGTTGATGTTGCGATTGACGACGAAACTGACCGGCTCGCCCGCAACCTCCGCGCGGAGCTCGTCGGCGGCGATCCGAATCTGCTCGATCACTTCGGCGCGCCCCTCAGCAAAGAGCGTCGTCAGCTCCTGCGCGCTCAAAGGATCGCCAGCACGGCCCTTCTCGATCGCCGCGCCGGCTAGGTCGCCAGTGATCGCGAACGGCGCCTCGCCACGCCCTGATGCGCCGCGCGGAATAAAGCTCCAATACTTCGACCTAATCGTGTCGAGCACAGCGGGAGCGGTCCACTCCTGGCCGATGTAGCTCGAATAGACGCAGAGCCGTTCAGTTAGCGCCACACCATCTTCGAGCAGCCGCGCGCGAACCTGATGCGGCGATGGGAAAGGCTGCTCGGGCGAGATGTGATCGCCGTTGGCGGAGAGGCCGCCGAGGTCGGTAGCGCCTGCGGCGACGAGCCGCGGCCAGTGTTCAGAGAGATTGGGTGGAATCTGTACCCCAACCCCGGGGAGGTTCTCGCGCGCATAACCGATCAGCTGTTCGAGCTGCTCGATCGAAACCCCTGTCGCCCACTGCGGCAGCTGCGCTCCGCTTGGTTCACCGATTCCGCTCTCCCAGAAGCGGGTGGCTGCGGCGTCAGCTAGCTCGCCGACATCCTGCCCGTAGTAGGAGTCGTGCGGGACGAAGTTCTGGATGATTACCTCTTGGATGTGACCGTGGCGTTCATTGACCTCAGCTAGCGCGTCGAGAGCCGCGATCCGGTCCTCATGCGACTCGCCAATCCCGACCAGGATTCCGCTCGTGAATGGAATCTTCAGCTCGCCGGCCCACTCGATCATCTCAAGCCGCCGCGCTGGCGATTTCGTCGGCGATCCCTGATGGGCGATCAGATCGTCACGCGTCGATTCGAGCATCAAGCCTTGTGACGCGGTGACCGCGCGCAGTCGCTCGAGATCCTCTCGCGGCACTACGCCGATGTTGGTGTGTGGAAGCAGCCCTCGCTGCAGAGCCCGCTCACAGGCCCAGACAACGTAGGCGGTGAAATCCTCATGCCCAAGCTCCTCGAGCTGGGCTGAGACTCCGTCCACCGCTTCCGGCCGCTCCCCAGTGAGAATCAACAGCTCCTTGGCGTTACGCCTAACCGCCTGTTCGATGAAGCGATCGACTTCGTCGGGCGTGTGCAGGTGCGGCTGGTGCGTCTTGAAGGCGCAATACTTGCAGAAGCATTGGCAACTGCGCGAAAGCGAGAGCGTGAAATTACGGGAGAAGGTAACTCGGCGACGCATCGAAAGCTCAGTCTACGCGGCGCCTCAGCGCTAAGGGCTCTAGGCTCGTCAGCGTGAATCGTTCTTACGCGCGTACGGCCGCCGCACTGGTGGCTCTCGTAACTGTCGGACTGACAGCCTGCGGCTCGGGCCGCCTCCAGCCACCGCCTGAACCTGCGCGACTAATCCTCGACTTCGTGCCCAACGCCGTCCACTCAGGTATCTACCTGACCCATCAAAGCGGCCTCGATCGGGCTGCCGGCGTCGACTTCACAATCAAAGCGCCAACCTCATCGAGCGACGGGCTAAACCAACTTCGACGTGGAACCACCCAGTTCGCTTTGCTCGACATCCACGACCTAGCTATCGAGAGCGAGCGCCATCCGGGTCAGCTAGTTGGCGTGCTCGCAATAGTTCAGCGTCCACTCGCGAGCGTGCTGGCTGCGCCATCGATTACTCGGCCGCGCGATCTGCAGGGGCGAAAGGTTGGGGTCACTGGCCTGCCTAGCGATGGCGCCGTGCTCAGCTCGATCGTCAGCGCTGACGGTGGCGACCCGAGCCGCGTGCAGCAGGTACAGGTCGGGTATCGAGCGGTCGATTCAATCCGCACTGGTCGCGTCGCAGGCGCTACCGGTTTCTGGAACGTCGAAGGGCTGGCGCTCAGCGCTCAGCAGCCAACGGCGCACACGTTTCGGGTCGACAAGTACGGAGGCCCTAAATACCCGGAGCTGATTCTCGTAACGACTCACGCGGTTATCGACAGCCACCCAGGGATGGTCGACGCCGCAATGGTCTCGCTCGTCTCGGGCTACGACGCCGTGATCGCGAACCCGCAGCGCGGCGTGGATGCGCTCGTCCGCGGGGCGCCGGGCACCAACCCGGCTGCAGCGCTGCGCGACCTAAAGGCTGTAATACCGTCGTTTACTTACCTGCAGGAGAAGTTCGGGATGCTCGACTTCGGCAGGCTAGAGGGCTGGGCGAGCTGGGAAAAGCGGGTTGGAATCGTCACCAAGCGGCCTTCCCTACGCAAGATCTTCACCGGCCCCGAGCTCTTCACTCGGGTTCATTAGCTGCTCGCCAGCAGCTTGCCAACGAGGTCGGCACCTTCGCGGTTAATTCGCGACCGCGGCACAACAAGGTCAAAGCCGGCAGCGACCGCTCGGACCTTCACCTCGGGCTCAACGTGGCTGTAAAAACCGAGCGTCTTGACCCCCGCAAGCTCACCGGCGCCAGCCATCTCCTCGATCAGCTCGATGCCACCGAAGTCGTCATCGGTTAGGTCGACGACCATCAGCTCAGCCCCGGCGGCAGCGGCTCGCGCCGTCGCCGTGTCGGCGATCAATTCGCATTCGAATCCGGCCCCGACAAGCGATGAGTGCAGCTTTGAACCGAAGAGCAGGTCGGGAACCGCCGCTATTACTGTTGCCATCGCTACTGGTTGTGGATGCGGCGGAAGTCCTCACGCACGCTCTCAGGGCGACCCCAGGCGTCGAAGACCGGTGCGCGCCCAGAGCGAACGCTGCGAACCACGAACTCACCGTCAATCCCGGCCTCGTCAAGGAACAGCAGCGAGCGATGAACCGCCTGCGGCGCCGCGGCGTGGCCAAACCGGTGAGCGCAAAGCAGCTTCCAGTGCCAGTCGTTGTGCGAATAAGGCTGGGCGTTGCAGACGACTAGGAAGGTTGCTGCCTCAACGTAACGCGACTCGTCAAAGATTCTGAGGTCGAGGTCCAGGTCCGACCAATCGTCGGGAAGCGAGTCGAGAACCTCTTGGAAGGACGCGGCGAGTGCCATTACGCACTGCAGGTTACCCCGACTAGCTGCGAAAGCGCTACGCGATCACAATCTCCGCGAGCAGAAAGAGGTTGAGAGCGATTATCAGCAGCGCTACCAGCGCCGCGGCCACGGTCGTCACCGTCCGATTTACGAGCGCTCCCATCACGTCTTTGCGCCGCGTAAGAAACACCAGCGGCACAAGCGCAAACGGGATTCCAAACGAGAGCACAACCTGGCTGATCACCAGCGCGTCCGTTGGGTTCACTCCGATCGCCAGAATCACCAAAGCTGGCGCCATCGTGATCGTCCGGCGAAGCGCCAAGGGAATCGTGCGGCCGATGAACCCCTGCATTACAACCTGCCCCGCGTAAGTCCCGACACTCGAACTGGCAAAGCCGGAGGCCAGCAGAGCGAGCGCGAACGCAAGGGCCGCGTCGCCGCCGACCAGCTGATCGAATCCGTTGTAAGCGCCTTCGATTGTTGCCGTGCCGCTCAGCGAACTATCGAAGAACAGCGAGGCAGCGACTACGAGCATCAGCAGGTTTACAACTCCCGCAACGCCCATCGCGACCGTGACGTCGATCCTCTGGAAGCGCAGCAGCTGGCGGCGCTCATCGTCGTCGCGCGGCTTGATCCGGCCTTGCGTCAAAGCCGAATGGAGATAGATCACATGCGGCATCACGGTCGCGCCGAGGATCGCCGCAGCAAGCAGAACGCTTTTAGACCCATCAAACGATGGAACCAGCCCAGCCGCCGCTGCGCCCGGGTCGAAGCCGATTTTGAGACTGTTGTAGAGGAAGCCGAGCAGGATGATCAGCAGGAAGAAGGCAATCGCCACCTCGAAGCGGCGGTAACCGCGCTGCTGCAGTGAGAGAACCGCAAACGAGGCGAGCGCGGTAATCAAGCCGGCCGCGAAGAGCGGCACGCCAAAGAGCAGATTGAGCGCGAGCGCAGCCCCGACGAACTCGGCGAGGTCGGTGGCCATCGCGACTACCTCGGCCTGCAGCCAGAGCCCCCGCACCACCGGCGCGCGGAAGTATTGGCGGCACAGTTCGGGCAGGTTGTGACCCGTCGCGATACCGATCTTCGCCGAGAGGTTTTGGATCAGCATTGCCATCAGATTGGCGCTCACGAGCACCCAAACAAGGAGGTAACCGAAGGTTGAGCCGGCGCTGATGTTGGTGGCGAAGTTGCCGGGATCGATGTATGCGATACAGGCCACGAAAGCCGGCCCAAGCATCGCTAACAGGGTCTGCCACCGGCCGCGGCCTCGAAGCCTCTCTAAGTCACTTAGCTCGGGCCGAACGGCGCTCTCAGCGTCTACCCCGCGCGGGATTGCGTCGGCACCGAGATCTTCACGCAGCGGTGCGGTCACCGATCGACCTCAATCCTCATCGCCCTTGCCAGCGCCACCCCAAGTGGGTGCTCTGAGCCACTGAAGCGAACGACCAATGGGCCTTCAAACGGCTCACGCCCAATCAATTCGAGGCGCTCGCCCGGCGCCAAGCCAAGGTCGCTGAGGTAGCGAAGCA
>CAIJLJ010000132.1 GCA_903821395.1 uncultured Solirubrobacterales bacterium
CCGGCGTCGACGGCCGCGCGCGCCCAGTAGATACCCGACGAGCCCGCGACCAGCGTGCGGTCGAGATCGAAGAACGCTGCTGCCTGTTTGGCCGGCTCCATGGAGCCTTACTCTAGGCGCCGTTGACGCGCACGATGATTGCGTCGCCCTGCCCGCCACCGGAGCAGATAGCTGCGCAGCCGAGCCCACCACCGCGACGGCGCAGCTCGTGGACGAGCGTGCCGACGATCCGGGCACCTGAGGCGCCGATCGGATGGCCGAGGGCAACGGCGCCGCCATTGACGTTGACCTTCTCCTCATCGATGCCGAGCACATTGATCGAATTGAGCGCAACTGAAGCGAACGCCTCGTTGATCTCCCAAAGGTCAATGTCGCCAGGTTGGAGGCCTGCCTTCTCAAGCGCCTTCAGCGAAGCGCTGGCTGGCGTTGTTGCGAGATAGGCGAAGTCGTTGGCCGACTGTGCGTGAGCGACGATCTCAGCGAGCGGCTCGTGACCGTTGGCGGCCGCCCACTCGTCAGAAGAGACGACGATCGCGCCCGCCCCATCATTAACGCCGGGCGAATTACCTGCGGTGTGGCTGCCTTCCTTGCTGGCTAGGCCCGGAAGCTTCGCGAGCGTTTCAAGCGACGTATCGCGGCGCGGCGCTTCATCGATCTCGACGACGGTGTCGCCCTTGCGGCTCGAAATCGTCACCGGCACTATCTCCTCCGGCAGGCGGCCGTCGTCGGTCGCGGCGATTGCAAGCTCGTGCGAGCGCGCGGCCCAGCGGTCAAGATCGGGGCGGGAAAGCTCTAGCTCGTCGCCGATTTCGGTTGCCTCATCGAACATCTGGCGGCCGGAGAAGGGGTTGGTCAGTCCGTCGTTGACCATCGAGTCGAGCGCCTTTGTCTCGCCCATGCGAAAGCCGAAGCGCGCGCCTGGAAGCAGATAGGGCGCGTTCGACATCGATTCCATCCCGCCGGCAACACCAACCTCAACGTCGCCTGCGCGGATTCCTTGGTCGAGAATCACGAGCGCGCGGATGCCTGAAGCGCAAACCTTGTTGACGGTCTCCGAAGAGACCTCCTTCGGAATTCCGGCTGCGATCTGCGCCTGGCGCGAAGGAATCTGCCCCTGGCCGGCCTGAATCACTTGCCCCATAACGACGTGGTCAACCTGCTCCGGTGCGACGCCGGAGCGCTCAAGCGCCGCAGCGATCGCAATGCCACCAAGTTCGGTAGCCGGCATCGAGGCAAGGGCTCCGCCCATCTTTCCAACGGGAGTGCGGGCGGTTCCAAGAATTACGGTGGTAGGCATTGGGGCTCCTGATCAACGGACGGTCGTGGGCGGGGAATAGTAGTCGGGGAACGGTGTCGGCGACAACTGGCCACGAATTAGCCGTAGGGTGGCGGCATGGATTTCGCACTTTCAGATGACCACCAGCTACTCCGTCACACGGTTCGCGACTTCGCTGAGCGCGAGATTGCACCGATCGCCGAGGAGCTAGACCGGACAAAAGCCTTCCCCTACGAGATCGTGAAGCAGATCGGTGAGCTCGGCTGGATGGGCATCGCCTTCCCCGAGCAGTACGGCGGCGCAGGCTCCGACACGCTCGCCTACGCGATCTGTGTCGAGGAGCTAGCGCGGGTCGATTCATCGGTCGCGATCACGCTCTGCGCGCACTCGTCGCTGGGAATCCAGCCGATCGCGCTCTTCGGTAGCGACGAGCAAAAAGAGCGACTACTCCCCGAGCTCTGTGCGGGCTCAAAGCTCGGCGCCTTTGGCCTGACCGAGCCTGAGGCTGGCTCAGACGCTGGAGCGCTTCGCACCCGCGCGGTGCTGGAGAACGGCGAGTGGGTAATCAACGGCTCAAAGCAGTTCATCACTAACGCCGGTACCGACATCTCCGGCCATGTGGCGATCACTGCGATCACCGGCGAAGCCGATGGAAGACCTGAGATTTCCAACATCCTCATCGAGAACGGAACTCCCGGCTATGAGCAGGGTGAGCCGTACCGCAAGATGGGCTGGAACGCCTCAGATACGAGGCCGCTGACCTTTGACGACTGCCGCGTGCCGGAGGAGAACCTGCTCGGGCCGCGTGGCGCCGGGCTGCGGCAGTTCCTGAAGGTGCTCGACTCGGGCCGGATCGGCGTTGCTGCAATGGGCGTTGGACTGGCGCAAGGGGCACTCGACGAGGCGATCAAGTACTCAGCCGAGCGGCAGGCTTTCGGGCAGCCAATCGGTCAGTTCCAGACGATCGGCGCGAAGCTCGCTGACATGGCGACCGAGATCGAAGCTGCGCGGCTTCTGACCTACAAGGCCGCGTGGGAGAAAGACGAAGGAATGAACTTCAGCCTCACGGCCGCACAAGCCAAACTGAAGACCGGCCGCCTAGCCGTGCGCTGCGCCGAGGAAGCTGTTCAAATCCACGGCGGCTACGGCTACATCGAGGAGTACCCGGTCTGCCGCTTCTATCGCGACGCCAAGGTGCTGACGATCGGCGAGGGAACCGACGAGATTCAGCAGATGGTCATCGCGCGCGCACTGACGAGCTGACCGTGGAGGACCGGTCAGCGTGAGCGAAGCTGCCGGCAACGCGGCCGAGTTCGAGCCCGGCCGAATCGCTCGAGCTGCGGCGCGAGGCAGCGCTCGCTCAGGGTTTCTCGTATTTTTCGTCTGCTTCGCCGTTTACTTGGCCGGCATTGGCCTTCCGGCCACCCCGCACTCGCAGTTCGCCAGCACTGAGACGCGAATCCTGCTCACCACCACGTCGCTAATCAACGACGGCGACTTCGACCTCACCAACCAATACCGACGCCACGCTTGGACGCAGTTCGGTGGCAGCCGCGTCGAGCCATCGGCACTGCTGGTCAACGGCCGGCTGATTGAGCCGCACGGGTTCCTCTTCCCGGCACTGTTGGCGCCGGCCTACGCGTTCGGCGGGACCGCACTGGTTCAGGCTTGGCTGGCGCTACTGACGGCTCTTGGAATGGTTGCCGCTGCGGCATTGGCGCGCAGGCTGGTTCCCGACCCATGGGCAAGCGGAGCGGCTATCGCGGTCGGCTGCAGCCCGCCGATGGTTATCGCTGCTACGACGATCCGCCCGGCGGCAACATGCGGGGCGATCGTGGCGGCGGCCGCACTCTTGGCACTGCGCGTGCGCGACCAGCCGGGCACGCGTTCAGCGCTCGGCTCCGGCGCACTACTTGCGCTACTGCCATGGGTTGGATTGGTTGGCATCCTGCCCGGTGTGGCGATCGCGATCGCACTCTTCCGTTGGCTGCGCCGAAGGTCGCGCGGCTGGATCGGGCTGATCGCAATCGAACTAGTGCTGATCTCAGCCGTCTTTTACATCTCGATCAATGCGCGGCTGTTTGGCGGCCTAACGCCGATGGCAGCCTCGGCGATCGCGAACCCGCCGACCGGCGCGGCGAGCGTTGGCGACTACATCGCACGGCTACCGCGCCTGCTGGAGATATTTGCGGCGCCCAACATCGGCCTGCTACTGACCGTGCCGGTACTAGCGATGGCATTCGTGTCACTCGTGCTCAGTTGGCGCTCGCGCAGGGCGCGGCTGGCGCGAGCCCTCCCGGAGGCCGGCGACGTCGAAGTTGCAACGCAGCTGCTCGCCGCGATCTGTGGCGCCGCGATTCTCAGCGCTGTTTTCCTGCTGCCGAGCCTGAGTGGGCTATCGCCCGGCGAGCCGCTGATTGTGGTCCTGCCTTCCGCAGCGGCGCTTAGCTCGTGGGGACTGCGCCGCTACCCACGCATCGGGGTAGCTCTAGCCGTGGTGGGGCTTGTAATGACAATGTGGCTGCTGGTCGCCGCGCGCCTTGCAGCGCAAAGCGGAGTGGCGCCTCTCAGCGGGCCGCTGCCATGGAGCATCTTCGGCGGCTGAGGACTGCGCGACGCTCAATCGCCGAGCTGCTCGAGAATCTCGGTCGCAGCGCTGGCTGGATCGAGTTCGCGCGAAACCACGGCGTCAAAAAGTTTGCTGAAGCGTTCGTCCTCGTCGACGCGGCGCTCGAGGTCGCGCCGCATCCGGTGCGTGCAGATTGAGATGACCTCGCTGCGGAGGTTGCGGCGGCGGCGCTCAACCAGCGTTCCCTCGGCTTCAATGAAGGCGCGGTGCGCGTCGAGCTCCTCAGCTAGCTCGGCGACGCCGTCGCCTCGCAGCGCCTCGGTCTTGACGATCGGCGTTGGCCGCCCGTCGGACGGGGCGAGGCTCAGGACGCCGCGAATTTCGCGCACCATCGTCTCCGTCATCGGGTGATCGCACTTGTTGACGACGATGATGTCGGGAATCTCCATCACGCCGGCTTTCAAAGCCTGAATTGAGTCGCCTGAGCCAGGCATCAGCACCAGCACGATCGTGTCGGCGTGGTCGATGATGTCGACCTCGGCTTGGCCTACGCCGACGGTCTCAAGGAAGATGTCTTGGCGGCCTGCAGCGTCCATCAAAAGCGCCGTCTGTAGGGCGGCTTCGCTGAGACCACCGAGCGCGCCGCGGTTGGCCATCGAGCGAATGAATACGCCTTGATCGAGGAAGTGGTCGGTCAGTCGGATGCGATCTCCGAGCAGCGCGCCTTGCGTGAACGGCGAGGACGGGTCAATCGAAAGCACGCCAACGCTGCGACCCTGCTCACGCCGCAAAGCTGTCAGCGAGCTGATCAGCGTTGACTTGCCCGCGCCAGGAGCACCGGTGCAGCCGACGATCGCGGCCTTGCCGGTATGCGGATAGACCTCGCGAACAAGCTCCCAGCCACGCGGATCATCTGATTCGACGAGCGTGATTGCCCTCGCGAGAGCGCGCTGATCACCGGCCAGGAGGCGCTCGGCGAGGCTGTCAGCGGCGGCAGGAGTCACTAATCCGAGGTTAGCGGGCGGGCCGGTGGTTGGACGATAGGCGAGGCTCCCCGGCTAGGCTTGCCCGGCAATGGAAACAGCCGCTCCAACGAGCGATCCAGCGAGCCAGCAGGATCAGCCGCAACCTCGCCCGGCGCCCGCCCCGCTTCGTGGTGGTCCGCTCGCGTTCATTCGCTTCGCAGCCGCAAACGGGATGCTCAACTTTAAGTACGCGCGGCTGATTGCGCGATGGGCGTGGCTGAAGCTTCGCTGGCGCGGCAGGTTGCGTGGCGACGGCCTCTTCTTCGTCTGCCCGAACGTGACCTTTGAGATCGGTCGCGACGCAATCGTTGAGATCGGCCGCTGGTCGTGGATCGGTGATGGCTGCAAGATCCGCGCCCACGAGGGCGTCGTTCGGATCGGCGACCGCACAGTGCTGGGCCAGGAGTGCACAATTTCGGCTTTCCAGCACATCTCACTCGGCAGCGAATGCATCCTCGCTGACCGCGTGATGCTGATCGACTTTGACCACACAACCAACGACGTCGAACGGCCGATCCGCGAACAAGGGATCTACAAGCGCGACGTGCGCGTCGGCAGCAACGTATGGATCGGCTACGGCGCCTGCCTGCTGCGCGGCGTCACGGTTGGCGACAACGCGATCCTCGGCAGCCTCGCCGTCGTCACCCGCGACGTTGATGAAAACGCCGTCGTCGGTGGTTCGCCAGCGCGCGTTCTGCGGGTCCGCGAAGAGCCTGAAACTTTGCGCTGGGGCTAGGCCTTGCTGCGCGAAGCGACGAGCGCTTCGTCGTAGAGCTCGCGCGTTTCGCGAGCCACGTCAACCCAGTCGAAGCCAAGCACGTGCTCCGAGGCCTCGGCGATCAAGCGCTCGCGCAGCTCGGCGTCGGTCAGCATTCGCTCGATCATCACGCCAAGGTGATCGGCGTCACCACCGTTGAAGCGCAGTCCAACGCGGTCACCGCCGGGGACGACTTCGCGCAGGCCACCGGTGTCGGCAACGATGCAGGGGCAGCCGCTGGCCATCGCTTCGAGCGCGACGAGACCAAACGGTTCGTAGAGACTTGGGATTACGCACAGGTCGGCGATCCGGTAGAGCGAATGGAGCACGTCATCGCCGATCCAACCGAGGAAGGTTCCGTATTCAGTTAGCCCAAGCTCCTCTGCCTGCTGCTTGAGCTCGGCCTCGTGGGTTCCAGAGCCCGCGACGAGGAAGCGAACCTTGCCGACCCGCTCAATGATCGGTGGTAGCGCCTCAAGCGCCAGCTGGAAGCCCTTCTCGTAGACGAGACGACCAACAAGGATGACGAGCTGCTCGTCGGGCGCGGCAAAATTGGCGCGCAGCGTTTCGAGGTCATCGACCGGCTGCAGGTCGAGCGGGTCGATCCCGTTGGCGATCACATCAACGTTCTCTTCATTTAGATCGAAGATGTCTGCAACGTGGCCGCGCATGTAGTACGAGCAGGTGATTAGCCGGTCGGCGCGCGCGGCCATCGAGCGCTCAACGCCGTGAATCCAGCTCTGCGGATGTTTGTCGACCCAGCCCTGATGGCGGCCGTACTCGGTTGCGTGGATCGTCACGATCAGCGGGCAGCGGAAGCGATTAGCGAGGTGGTCGCCGGCAACAAAGACGAGCCAATCGTGGCCATGGACGATGTCAAAGTCGTAGCGATCTCCGAGCTCAACTCCGGCCGCCAGCATGTCGGCGTTCATGTGCTCAATCCACGTGACGAATTCGCCAAGATCGCCGGGCCGACTTGGTTCCGGGACTCGGTGGACGATTACTCCAGCGACCTCTTCCTCAGCGAGTAGTTCCCCGTCACCTCGCGTGAGGACGTGGACATCAACTCCTTGAGCTACTAGCTGCTCTGCGAGCTTGCGAACGTGGCGCGCCAAGCCACCCTCAACGACAGGCGGGTACTCCCAGGAAAGAATTAGAACGCGCGTCATGGCTCTAGTAGCGGTGCGAGGCTTAGCGCTGGGGCGAGATTGCGCAGCGCAGCCGCCCCTGAGGGTACCGAGGCCAGCGCCTCGTTGAAGTTTTCGATGTGGCCGTTGAAGCGCTCCAGCGCGTACGGACCGGCGAGGTCGTCTGTTTCGAGGAAGGCCCAGTCGCTCGCCTGCAGCGCCAACAATTCACGGGCGGCGCGCATCGTCAGGCTCGGGCCGTCGGCAAGCGCGCGCAGCTCAGCGTCGCGCGCTCGGCCGGTGATCGCATTGACCTTCGGTGACGACCAAGTGCGCAGCGAGTTCTCCTTGCCCCAGCTACTTGCGCTGGCGAGTCCGGCCGGCCACGCGGCAAGCTCGACTTGCTCGAGTGCATCGTCGATCGCAACTAGTTCAACGCCTGCCTGATCGCAGGCTTCAACGAAGGCCGCGAGGAAGATCGGTCCTTCGTGCCACCAAAGGCCGAAGAGTTCAGTGTCAAAAGCCAAGGTGCAGAGCCCACCATCGGCAACGCGCGCTGCGCAGCGAGCTGCGAAGTCAGCTGCGTCTTCCCTGGCCTGCCGCTCGGCGCGCTCGCAGTCGTACACCTCACCGTCGTTGGCCCACGGGCGGTGGTCGTAAGTCGTGCGCTGATGGTTGTCGCGGTATGCGCCTCCGACCGGGTAGCCGTCGGCACCCCACACCAGATCAATCAGCGCCCGATCAATCGGAACCAGCAGTGGCCCGTCAGCGCTGCGCAGCGGCCGCAGGTTGCGCGCGTCGCCGGCACCGAAGTGCGCCGTCATTTCAACGCAGGCCGCGCGAACGCCAGCCTCCTCGAGCAGACGATCGATCCAAGGCTCGTGCGCGCACTCAGGGATCCAAAAACCACCGCGCCAATCACGAGCGAACCGTTCGCGATGGCTGGTGACACCGTTCTGGACCTGAAAGCGAACACCCGAGTTGCTCGCCAGTAGCGGCAGAATCGCATGAGTCGCGCTGCTGGTCCAAGCGGCATGCGGTGCTAGCCGACCAAGCAGATCGCCGTTGCAGGCCTCGAGCGAGGAGAGCGCATCGGCGTACTCCCCAGCCGCCCGTTCCAGTTCCGCGGCCAGATCGGCGCGGCCACCGTCGCGGCATCCTTCGGCGTCGAGCGAATGCGATTCGGGCCGCACATCGCGTAGGAAGGCCGCACAGCGATCAAGCGCTCCGGGCGCTTCAAGCTGGTCGCAGACGACCGGTGTAAGCGAAAGCGTTAGCGGTGCGCCGGCGTCGAGCAGATCGGCAATCGGAAGGTATGAGGTGGCGATCGCCTCCCAAAGCCACTCCTCGCCAAACGGCCAGGTGCCGAAGCCCTCGACGTAAGGCATGTGGGTATGAAGCACAATCGCCACTCGACCCGGCTGGCTCATCTTCACGGCCTCATTACTGCGAGCAGGTCAAGCGCTCCGCCGAGCGAGCGTTCGCGCTCGCTCACAAGCGCAAAATCTCGCTCCGATATCGCCGGCACGAAGCGGTCGTAGAACGCCTTCGTCAGCCGCAGCCGCTGGTGGATTGAGTCCCAAGCGAAACGTTCGATGGCGATCTGGTGGGCGCGCAGCGCGCGGGCGTGATGGAGGCCAAAGATCTCAACTTCGCCGAAGTGCTCGGCGCAGAGCGCGCGGAACTCTTCCGGGCGGTACTCGTGGACGTGCCATGGGTTGCCCGAACGATCGGCGCCCTCAGGCGCGAGCGTCAGCACGTTGGGTGTCGAGATGTAAACCGCTGGATGCTCGCTTAATTCAACGAGTCCGCGGCAGTGATCGAGGATCTCGCCCGGATTAGTTACGTGCTCGATCGTCTGTAAAAAGATGACGGCGTCACGAGGCTGCTCGTAGCTGTCAATCAGCGTGCGCTCAAAGCTCAGCCCGGGCCGCGCGTAGCGAGCCTCGGCGTGGGCGTGGGCGTCGGGGTTGGCGTCAACGCC